>JAUNOO010000009.1 GCA_030531095.1 Bacteroidales bacterium | reverse complement strand
GCCTTCCGACTGCATTTCCTGAACGTGAACCGTGTCGCCGAACAGGTTCTTGCGGCCCTGGGCCGACCATTCGTCCACGTGTTCCGCCATAGGCGAAGACGGCGTGATGGGGTAGATGGCAGCAACCTCAGAGAACATGTAAGCGATGTGCGCTGCGGCTTGGTTACCGTCACAAGTAATAAATTTCTTGTTTGCCATAAACTTTTTTCTGTATATGCCCATGAGTGTCAATGCCTCTTTACCTGGCAACTCCTTACCGAAATCGTCGGTCGGTCACCGGCACCATGCAGCGAGTTAATATGTAAATTGTTATATCTATCTCTTCCCGAAGCGTTTGTCCACGTCCACAAGGGCGCACGTCCGCTTCAGCTTTTCGCCTCTGCAGCCGCCCGTCGCGCAGCCCGCGCTTTCACCTGCAAAGGTACTACTTCTATTTAATTTGCAAAACAGACGTTGCAAAAAAATCTCACTCTTCCGACATAAAAAAGACAAATCCGCCACAGCCGGAGAAGCCCATAATTCCAGAAAGCCAACAAGCAGACGCAGCAGTCCGTGCCATATCAAATTGCAGCCCGCTCCTTATTATATTATAGCCCACTCCATATTATAAACGCCCCACTCCTTTTATATATACGCGCGCGTAGCCCGACCGAACAAAACCGCCGCCGAACCAGTTTTGTCCGCAAAATAAATTTCAGACAGACACTATCCTTTGAAAAAGAAAACAGTCCGGAGCCGCGCCTTTCTCATCAGGCTACGGTTCCGGACTTTAACGTGTAGAACTTAAAAAGAAAATTAGGTGTTACTCTTTTGCAAAATACATTCTATACGTGTGAGGTCCTACTTCAGTTTCCCCATATTTCAGCCACAGCTGTTCCAGCCACAGCTGAGAGCCGCTCATACCATAGGCGTAACTATCTATGTAACCATCATCTGCATCAATGATAATCAACGAATCTCCAGACGTTTTCCACATAATGGGCGAGCTACTCGGACTATAGTATTGCCCATTATAGTAATGGATTTCCTCACCGCTGCCGTCTTTATTGAAGACAAAACCTTTGGCATCGTCTGCATACGTACTGGACTCGCCTGTTTCATTATTGGTGTCCGTTTCTCGCACCTGCACCCAAGAGCCAACGAGTGAGCTATCATCAACACCACCTTCTTCTTCATCATCATCGCCACACGCTGTGAAACTTATGCACATCGTAGCGAACACCATTAGATAAAGAAAAAAGTTTTTCACTTTCACAGCCTGGAAGATTAATTCAATTAATAATTAGCCGAGAAGAGGAAGAGCCCACTCAATTACGGTGATACCTTTCCACATATCTATTCATGCTGTCCTCATCCATGATTATCAACTCGTCTCCACTGACGCTGCAAGTTTTAACATCACGGGTTCCATCTTCCTCTACAATGATAAGATATCCTTCCACGACACTCCAGGTAAACGTAAAGTCGTCCCCATACAATCCTGTCCCGTTTGACTTGAATGTCATGACTTCTTCATCATAACCAGAAGCACCAGATGTCGTCACTGCGCCAGTCCGCTTGTTTGTAGCAGTTGTCTGATAGAGATTCCACGTACCTATAAGCGAAGAACTCGAGACTTGGCTGTCGTCGGCCGTGCTGTTCACACGTTCATAGTAATTCACATACCGGTCACCATCCTCGTTATAATACTCCGTCGTAACAAACTTATTGCCACTGACTGAAATCTCTAATTTTTCATTATCATGCGCATAACCAGCAACAGCAGGATACACATAGAGATAACCATCTCTGATTTCCCATTCAAAAGAACTTCCGTCATCGTAATAGCCAGTTCCGTTTGACTGGAACGTAATCGTTTCCGACAGGCCACTGTCGTATACATCTACTAATATTTCTGTGCTACCATCCCCCCAGTAAGCCACCTCATACGACCACACCCATGTTCCTACGAGCGAACTTTCGTCAACTCCACCTTCGTCGTCATCGCTGCTGCAAGCCGTAAAGCCAAACGAAACGAGAGACATGACGATCAGCAGAAAAAAAATCTTTTACTTTCATATCTTTGTTTTTGAAGTCAACATAATAAGAAATCCACTTCAGACTTGAACACTACCTCAGCGAACAAGCCTAAAGTGGATTCCTTTGTTTTTTAGAAGTTCACGCCTACAGACAGGCCCCAGTTGCTAATCTTCGTCTTCTTTGCAACTTCGCCGAAGTCAGCACCATAATGCAGGCCTACATAGAGAGAATTGTAGCTCAGGCCAGCACCAATCTGCCATCCCACCTGGAAACGGCTCCAAGTGTTGTCATCGCCGTCCATATCATCCTTGTCGAAATAATCTATTTCTACTTCATCAACCCACTCAGAAGCTTCATCGGATGGTTCGTATTTGCTTTCCGCTTTTATGTTATACTTAAACGTCAAACCTACGAAAGGTGTAATCGAAACTTTGCCATTGGGCAAAGTCAACTTGTAGGCAAGATTTACGGGAACGGCAAGATTCATATATTTAGTTTTCAATTCTCCCTCGTCATAATAATCATCTTCGCCAACATCCTTATTTTTGAACGAGTAATTGAAGCGCGCACCCAATTCTACAAAGAGCGGCAATTCCTTCGACACACTGAGGCCATACGTATAGCCTACAGAAAAGCCGGTAAGAGAAAGGTCGTCCACATTATCAAAATCATACTTGATAGTCTGAGGATTGTACGACACATAGAGACGGCTGTAGGGCGTGCAGTCCTTCACAAGACCCGTGCCAGAACCGGATGCAGAGCTGGAACCGCCATTAGTGAACTGGGCAGAGGCGCCCGTGGCCAACACCGCAAGAGCTGCGGTCAGAAAATACTTCATTGCTTTCATTTTCCTTTTTGTTTTTAGTTATACAATTAGTTTTCAATTAAATAGAAAGTTCATTCGCCAGATATTCGCCTTGCCCTCAGCATCGCCGCGCTGGGAGACGAAATAGATTTGCCGACCATCAAGGCTCCAAATCGGGCTGAGGTCGTCGGCAGCATGGTAGGTGAGCTGCGCAAAGCCAGTGCCGTCAATGCGGCAGGCAAAAATATCGACATTCACGTAGACCGAAGAACCAGCTGCCAGACGGCTGTCGCCCACAAACACTATCCAGTTGCCGTCGGGCGACACCTGCGGAGACGTGAAGCTGTGAGCGGGATCGGACACCAGGCACTCCTCGCTGCCAGTCGTGGTATTTATCTTCCACAACTCGTATTTTCCGTCATTGCTCGGGCGGGCACAGACCACTTCGTTCCGTCCTGGGATGGGGCAGGGATTCATGCCCGTAGAGATGGAAGAGAGAAAATTATTGGCCAC
Organism: Bacteroidales bacterium; assembly: GCA_030531095.1. Taxonomy (GTDB): domain Bacteria; phylum Bacteroidota; class Bacteroidia; order Bacteroidales; family Bacteroidaceae; genus Alloprevotella. Next base: position 29,521 of record JAUNOO010000009.1, on the reverse strand, counting down.
ATTGTAGCTCCAGATACTCGCCCCCATCGATTCGCTGCGGGCAAAGAAAATGTCCTTCATGTCCTTGGAATAGACGGGCGAGAAGTCGTTGTTGCCCGACGTGATCTGTCGGCACACATAGCCCGCCTTCGCATCCGTCTGGAAAATCTGCGAAGTCTTGCCGCGCTGCTCTGCAAAGCAGATGTACTTGCCGTCGGGCGAATAGCTGAAGTCGAGCACGCTGTTGCGGTTTGTCCGCTGCGTGGAACTGCCCTGCCGCGTCAGGTCTTTGATGAAGATGTTGCTCGTCCCGTTTCGCCATGACAGGTAGGCGATGGTGTTGTCGTCAGCCGGAGAGATGGCCAGTATGCGGTTGGAGTACCAACTTGCGCCCGACCCGCGCCGCACCACTTGCGGCATGCACACATAATCGCTGGTCTTCGTCACCTTCATGAAATCGAGCCCAGCCTCTTCGGGCACCGAAACGATAGAGTAGTCTACCTGCTGGGCCTGAGTTGTCCCAAATGCCAAGGTTGCAACGAGGGCAACCAATATTTTTTTATTCATATATTTATAGTGGGTTCAATGTTTCTCGTCTGCATGATTCAGGCGAACCCGTTTTTAACCTGACTGCGTGTATTTTCTTGAATTTTGCGCAAAGATATGAAATTTATTAAGTGTGAGCAATCACCCCCCCGAATTCGCAAAACTTTAACCTTTAATTATATTCATTAAGGCAAACAAATGGTTCCTCACGACTATGCGCCCACAAATTCTACGGTTCGCTTTCGACACCAGACAGGGGCTTTCTGAACTTCAGCCAGAACCATCAAAAATTAGTCCTGAGCTTTTTAAAATTAGTCCTGAGCTTTTTACCCAAAAGCTCAGGACTAATTTTAAAACCCTCTGGCGCAGTCCTAAAAAGCACTGAAATAGTTTGAATTTCTCTGGATAAAGTTTCAGATATTGCGGGCAAGAAGGTTGGAAGGTAGAAAGGGAGAAGCGTGAGGCGGGGAAGAACGGGCGGAAGGCGGGGCGGGATATACCACAAATGTGTCATTTTGAGAGGGAGAGGGCGGATTTGTGGGCGTTCGTTTTCCGTATACCAGGTTTTTAGGTTAATTTTGCAGTGCGTAGGGCATATCGGGTGGCGCTGACGACGTCGGGGCGCACGGGTGTCCGTGGCAGAGTGACAATTTGAACCGGAATAAAATACTGGCTAATGAATTTTGTATTTATATCACCGCACTTCCCGCATACGTACTGGGAATTTTGCGACCGACTGAAACGAAACGGGGTGAACGTGCTGGGCATCGCCGACGCACCCTATGAGTCGCTGAGCGACGGACTGAAAGGGGCGCTCACTGAATACTATCGCGTGGACTCGCTCGAGGACTACGACCAGGTGTACCGCGCTGTGGCTTTCCTCGCCTTCAAGTATGGACGCATCGACTGGATTGAGTCGAACAACGAATACTGGCTGGAGCAGGATGCACGGCTGCGCACGGACTTCAACGTTTGCTCGGGTATCAAGTCGGACCGCATCCGGTTCATCAAGGAGAAGTCTGAAATGAAACGCTTCTACGCTGAGGGACATATCCCCACGGCGCGCCAGGTGCATGCCGCCAACGGCTTGCAGGCGGCAGAGGCTTTTGCGGCTGAGGCGGGCTTTCCGCTCATTTCGAAGCCGGACAAGGGGGTGGGTGCTTCGGGTACGCGCAAAATCCACAATCTAGAGGAACTGCGCGACTTCTTCGGCACGACGCCCGACCCGGACAACTACGTCATCGAGGAGTTCATCACGGGCGACATCGTGTCGTACGACGCCATCGTCAATTCGGCTGGCGACCCGCTCTATGAGTCGATGACAGCGTGGCCGCCTTCCATCATGGACATCGTGAACAAGCAGCTCGACCTGGCCTACTGTGTGGGCGGGGAGATGCCCGAGGGGCTGCGCGAGCTGGGACGCCGCACGGTGAAGGCGTTCGGCGTGACGAGCCGCTTTGTACACCTCGAATTTTTCTGCCTTGACCGCGACCGCGAAGGCTTGGGACGCGCGGGCGACTTCGTGGCGCTCGAGGTAAACATGCGTCCGCCCGGCGGCTACACGCCCGACATGATGAACTACGCCTGCAGCACCGACGTCTACAAGATATGGGCCGACATGGTGGCGTTCGACAGTTCACTCACGCAGCAGGGCGAGCCGCACTTCTGCGCCTACGCCAGTCAGCGTGACATCTTTTCCTACCGCCACTCGCACGAGGAGGTGAAGGCGCGCTATGCGGACGCGATGGTGATGTGCGAGCGCATGCCGGACATCCTCTCGGGCGCTATGGGCAACCAGATGTACACCGTGAAGCTAAACAGCAGGGCTGAGGTCGACGAGTTTTTCGCCTTCGTGACGGAGCGCGTCTGAACCGGCACACAGCAGGGCGTTCGCGCGGGCTGACATGGACCGAAGCGCGGCGACGCCAGGACTTTAACTAAACAAGAAAGACTAAGATTTTTTATGGAAGAAAACTACTACAAGCACCACAGCCAGGTGCTCGACCGCGACATGGAATATAAGGTCTATGGCACGACGGGACGCGCTGTGGTGGCGTTCCCGTCTCAGAACGGGCGTTTTTTCGATTACGAGAATTTCGGCATGACCGAGGTGCTGCGCCCGTGGATTGAGGGCGGCCGCATCCGCCTCATCTGCCCCGACGGCATAGACGGCGAAACGTGGTCGTCGCCCGGCGACCCGCGCCAGCGCATCGAGTTGCAGGAGCGGTGGTACCACTACATCGTCGACGAGTTCCTCGAAGCCGTGCGCCTCTCGCCGGACGAGACGTTCATCGTCACGGGCTGCAGCATGGGCGGCTACCACTCGGCTAACTTCTTCTTCCGCCGCCCCGACCTTTTCGACACGGTCATCGCGCTGAGCGGCATCTACCACGCCGACTACTTCTTCGGCAGCTACCACGACGACCTCACCTACGCCAACTCGCCGCAGGACTTCCTCGAACACATGCCTGCCGACCACCCCTACTGGGACGCCTACCGCCGCCGCCAAATCATCCTCTGCGTGGGACAGGGCGCGTGGGAGGACGACCTCCTCGAGAGCACGCGACAGATGGACCGCATCCTCAAGTCGAACGGCGTGCCCGCATGGGTCGACTACTGGGGCTACGACGTGGCGCACGACTGGCCCTGGTGGCGCAAGCAAATCGTCTATTTCATGGGAAAGGTCGTGAAGCAGTAAGGTCTGCCCCACCCCATTTCTCACCCGCAAACAAATAAAACACTCCCGGCACAGCCTTCCCCCTCGCTGGAGGGGAGACGGACTGTGCCGGGAGCTTCGTTTTCCCATTTCGTCTAAGTTCGTAGTAAGCCGATATAAGGCTGAATTATCCTGAAAGACACTTACTTATATCTGTCGCTTACTTGTGCGCTCTCTCTTTTTCTCTCTTGTCATTTTTTCTCATCTTTCTCGTCCTGCGCTTCGTCTTCCTCGAAATAGCCGGTCGAGACGGCGCGGCGGCTTTCGTAGAGCGCGTCCTTTTCGGCCTGCGTCTCAGGGGGAGCGGCGAAACACTGGGTGGCTTCCGCCATGCGCGTGTACCACCGCTCGCGGCTGCTCTGCTCGCAGGCGAACATCTTGGCGATGCCGTGGGTGGTCTTGCTGAACTTCATGTGGTTGTCGATGTTGAGCGAGCGCGCCGTGGTCTCCACGTCGATGTCAGCGCCGATGAAGTTGAAGCTCCAGCCCAACTCCTTGAGCGCGCTAATCATCTTTACCACTTTCTCTTGCGAATAGTGCAGGGAGGCGTTCTCCATACCGTCTGTGATTATCGTCACGTTGCCCACTGCCAGCTCCTTGTCTTTGACGACGGTTTTAAGATCTGCGAGCGTGGAGCCGAGGGCATCGTAGAGAGGCGTCATGCCATAGGGGCGGTAGAGTTCTGCGTTGATGTCGCGCACCTCGCCGATGGGCTCGTTCTTCACCAGATAGCGCGACGGGATGTTGCTGTCAGACTGGAAGGCGAAGATGCTGACGTAGTGAGTCTGTGAGTCATTGAATTTCCGTTGCGAAGAGCGGATAGTGTTGAGCGTTTCGTTGCATCCGCTGATGGTGCTGTCTGCGACACCGCCCATAGAACCCGACTCATCCAGAATGATGAGGTTGTAGAATTCTGTTTTCATTTTGACTGGTAGTTTAAGAATGGTTTGTACTGGAGTCCGTGCCGCAGTCGCCGCGTGGCGTACCGGGAGGCCGGCTCATTTTTTATTTTAGATACTGAATGGATTTCGTCCCTTGCGTTCGCCTTTTTTCTCCTCTTCCTCGACCGCCTTCTCGAAGGCTTCCTCGTCAAACGTATAGAGCATTTTCGGTCTGCCCGGCGAGGCCTTTTCGGGCGGCGCGGCAATGCAGAAAGCCATATCCGCCGAATCTTCGCCCACTGCCGACTCCGGAGCCATCTCATCGTGCGATTCGCAGTGCGTCACGTCACGCAGGAAGCCCGTCGAGGTCATTTTCTTGTAGAAGTTGCGGCGGTCGTAGGACGTGTCGTTGATGGCTTCGTAGAGCCGCTGCAGTTCGGTCATGGCGAACTGCTCGTCGAGCAGTTTGAAGGCGATGGGTCTGTTGCGCAGGAGCGTCTGCAAATGGCTGCGCGCCATCGTGATGATTTCGTGGTGGTCGAAGGCAATCGGCGGCAGTTCGTCAAGCTCAAACCAACTGGCTCTTGCCGCGTCGTCGCCCGCCAGGAGGCGGTAGTCCGACTTGCGCACCAATGCCACGAAGGCTACCGTCACCACCCTCTCGCGCGGGTCGCGCCCCACTTCGCTGAACACGTGGAACTGCTCCAGATAGACGTTCTCCACGCCCGTTTCCTCTTTCAGTTCGCGCGCGACGCACTCCTCCACCGTTTCATCGATTTTCATAAACCCGCCCGGCAGCGCCCACGAGCCTTTGTAGGGCTCGAGCCCTCGCTCGATGAGCAAAATGTGAAGCGCCTTGCCGTCGAAGCCAAACACTACAGCGTCCGTCGTAACGGCTGGATGGGGATATTTGTATTGATACATAAGTCTTACTCTTTATTGTATTGCGTAAATAATACACCGCAAAGATAGTGCGTACATTTTACACTACCAAATATTTACGCGTATTTTTTACGCGTTTCCTGAAAAATATTTTTCTTCACTGTCCGACGACTACTTCAAATAGGAACAGAACGAATTGAATTACTGTGCGTTAGAGAACAAATCTTCGGCTGTGAGATTTTTCTGGACAACGCCGCTATATTTGCCGTTCGCCACTCCATAGGTCGTAATCATAGTGAGGTGCACCGTCTGGCGCGGCGTCAGAGTAGCCTTGAGCGCCTCGATGCGCCGCTGCAGTTTGCGCGCCTCGTCCTTGTCGATGACATAGGTGTCGACGGCAAACTTCATTTCGCAAAGGTTCACGACGTTGTCCTCGCGCTGTATGAGGAGGTCTATCTGCACGCCTTCCTGCGTGTCGTCGCCCCTGACGCTCCAGGCCGAGAGTGTCGACTTCACGCCGGCAATGCCCAGAGCGTGCTTGATCTGTCCGACGTGTTGCCAGCAGACTTCCTCGAAAGCCACGCCGCTCCAATTCCTCATGATGTCGGACGTGGCGTGGTCGGTCATGAACCTGCCGTCGGTCTGGTTGGTCTCCACGTGTTTCAGCCAGAACAAGCAGAAATTGTCAATAAGCTTGTAGTACGGTGCCTTGGCAGACTTGCCGTAGGGGACGTATCGGAGTATGAAGTCGCTCTCTTCCAAAGCCGCGAGCGTGTTGGTCAGTCCGCCGCCGAGCGGCAAGCCCGTGCCCTTCGCAATTTCCTCGCGCGTGAAACCGCTGTGGCGTGTGGCGAGCAGGCGCACAATTTTCTTGCAGTCATCGGCGTTTGTGAATATGGCGTTGAAGAGCCGGTTGAACTCGTCCTTCAGCCGCGGATTGCGTCCGAAGAGTATGCGGTCGGTGTTGGCGGCAAAACTCAGTCCCTTCTGGAAGTAGCCTATATAATAAGGAATACCGCCAAAAGCCATATAGGCTCGCAGCACGTCGTAGCGCGACAGCTCCACTTGCTCGTGCGCAAAATACTGCTCGCACTCGCCAAGGGTGAAAGGCATCAGCTTAATCTCGTCGGTGAGCCGTCCGTAGAGCCCTCCCCTGCTGCGCGACATGTTGCCGAGAATCCACGACGTCGCACTGCCACAAACTATGAGCATAAGGTTGTCACGCCCGCTGCACCAGCCGTTCCAGAAACTCTCAAACGCCGGAAGGAAGCCCGAACGCGGTGTGTCCATCCAGGGCAACTCGTCAATGAAGACCAACTGTCGACTGCCATCGTCCAGAAGTGTCAGCAATTGCTTCAACTGATAGAAAGCCTCCATCCACGTCTGCGGTCTCTTGAACCCCTCAAGACCATGGTCGAGGAGCGAATAATAGAAACTCTCCAACTGCGTCCTCATCTTGTTGCGCTCGGCGTCCTGCTCCACAGGCGAGACGCCAGTGTGCATAAACGTGATACGCCCCTTGAAGGCTTGTTTCACGAGAAAAGTCTTGCCCACGCGCCGACGGCCATAAATGGCTACAAATTCGGGGCGACCGCTGAGGTAGCGCTGTTCCAGCTCCTCAAGCTCTGATTTTCTTCCAATTACATTTTCCATAGGCGTTATATTTTGCCGTAAAGGTACTATTTTCCTATCATACGGCAAAATATAACATATCATATTCTGCCGTATGCAGCAAATTTTCTTGTATACGGCAGATTTGAGCAGAGTTCAACACTAATATCCGACGCTGCTGGCAATAATCGGGCGAGAGAATATGCAGAAGCCGGGCTGAGGGGAGAATCCTTCAGTCCGGCTTCTGCGGGAATTGGGGGCGGTGCAACTTCTACGCGCGCTGGCGGCAACCACTACGCGCGCTTTTTGGGGCGGAGGGTGACGAGGGGGATAATCATTTCCTCCATCGACACGCCGCCGTGCTGGAAGGTGTTGCGGTAGTAGGTGACGTAGTAGTTGTAGTTGTTGGGGTAGGCGAAGAACTTGTCGCCCTGCGCAAAGATGTAGGCGGTGGAGAGGTTGGGGGCGGGCAGGCCGAACTTTTGGGGCTGGCGCATCTCGAAGACCTCCTTGGCGTTGTAGCCGAGGTTCTTGCCCAGCTTGTAGCGCAGGTTGGTGTTGACGTTGCGGTCGCCGACAACCTTGACGGGGGCAGTGGCGCGGATGCTGCCGTGGTCGGTGGTGATGACAATTTCATAGTCGAGCGAGGCGAGGGTGCGGAAGAGCTCCTTGATGGGCGTGTGGCGGAACCAGGAGAGGGTGATGCTGCGGAAGGCAGCCTCGCCGCCGGCGAGTTCGCGCACCATCTTCGACTCGGTGCGGGCGTGGGAGAGGATGTCGATGAAGTTGATGACGAGGACGTTGAGGGGCGACTTGGTGAGGGGCGTGAAGTTGGAGAGCAGGCGGTCGGCGGCTTGCGAGTCGTTGAGTTTGTGGTAGGTGAAGCTCTCCTTGCGGCGGTAGCGCTCCAGCTGGTGGCGGATAAGGGCTTCCTCGTTGAGGTTCTTGCCCTCGTCTTCCTCCTCGTCCACCCAGAGGTCGGGGTACATTTCGCGGATTTTGAGCGGCATGAGTCCGGCGAAGAGGGCGTTGCGGGCGTACTGCGTGGCGGTGGGGAGAATGCTGTAGTAGAGGTGTTCCTCGATGTCGAAGTGTTCGGCGAGTTCTGTGCTGAGCACGCGCCACTGGTCGAAGCGGAGGTTGTCGAGCACGAGGAGGAACACCTTTCTGCCCTCGGCGAGACGGGGGAAGATGGTTTTCTTGAAGACGTCGGGACTGATGAGGGGGCGGTCGTCGGGGTTGTTGACCCAGTGCTCATAGTTTTTGCGGATGAACTTGGCGAAGGCGAGGTTGGCGTCTTCCTTCTGCATGCGGAGCATTTCCTGCATGGCGTCCTCGGCGCCGTCCAGTTCGAGTTCCCACCGCACGAGTTTCTTGTAGAGTTCAATCCATTCGTCTGCCGAGAGGTTCTCGCTCATCTGCATGCTGATGCGGGCGAACTCCTGGCGGTAGCCCGACTGAACGACTTCCATCTGGATTTCCTGCCGGTGGATGTTCTTCTTGAGCGTGAGGAGAATCTGGTTGGGGTTGACGGGCTTGAGCAAGTAGTCGGCAATTTTAGAGCCGATGGCCTGGTTCATAATGTCCTCCGCCTCGTTCTTTGTGACCATGACGACAGGGACGTTGGGAGTGATGTCCTTGATGCCGGATAGGGTTTCGAGCCCGCTCAGTCCGGGCATATTCTCGTCGAGGAGAATGAGGTCGTAGTTGTTTTCGCGACAGAGGTCGATGGCGTCGGGCCCGTTTGTGCAGGCCTGTACGCTATAGCCTTTTTTTTCGAGGAAAACGACGTGGCCACGGAGGAGGTCAATTTCGTCGTCCACCCAAAGAAGTCTTCCGTTAGTCATTGTGCAGATGGGTTTAGGCGGTTGGGGAATGCTGTTGCACCGCGAAGATATGAAAAAAGCGTCGGGTAGAGCCACCGCAGGGGGTTAAAAGGTGTAATCGGCTGTGCGAGCTGACACTTCTGCCCACGCTGCATTGGTGATAGCATCACGCAAAGCCCATTTGCCCCCTGCTGAGCTTTTGTGAATTAGTCCTGAGCCGTGCTTTTTAATCCCCACGCCAGAGTTCTTGCAAATTAGTCCTGAGCTTTTGGGTAAATATCTCAGGACTAATTCTCAAAAGCTCAGGACTAGTTTTTAAAAGCTCAGGACTAATTTTTGATAGTCCGGCGAAAGACGAGAGAAAACGGGATGGAAATGCGAATAAAAAAGGCATCCGAAAAAGAGAAGTTGGGCTAGGAACCCGGTGCCTTGCGGCGGAGGGGCGAGCGGGGCAAAGTTATGGGGCGGCACGCGAAGAGAGGTTAATTGTTCTTCAAAAAGTATCTTTTTCGGGGAACGCCAGCGGTCATTTGAGGGGGAAAACTTAAATTTGTAGGTAAATCTCAGAAAAATGACTTCCGAATCACTTCTACAGACGACTCTCACCGCCGCAGTGGAGGCGGGAAACGAAATAATGAAAGTCTACACCAGTCCCGAGGCGGACTGGGAGGTGGAGCGCAAGGCGGACAATTCGCCGCTGACGCTGGCTGACCGCAAGGCGCACGCCGTCATTGCCGACTTTCTCAACCCTACGCCCTATCCGCTGCTCAGCGAGGAGGGGCAACACGACGACTACGCCCTGAGGCGCGACTGGGAACGGCTGTGGATTGTGGACCCGCTGGACGGGACGAAGGAGTTTCTGAAGCGCAACGGGGAGTTCACGGTGAACATTGCGCTCGTGGAGCGCGGCGTTCCGGTGATGGGCGTCATCTACGTCCCCGTGGCGCGCGTGCTCTACTGGGGCCACACGGCTGCCTTCGCCGACGGCGCTGCGGCATGGCGCGCCGAAGTGGGGGCGGAGGGCAACCTGCTGAGACAGGTGCGCCTGCCTCTCGCCGACCAGCCCGGGCGACCCTATACGGTGGTGGCTTCGCGCTCGCACCTCTCTGCCGAAACGCAGGCCTTCGTGGACGGCGTGCGCGCCAGTCATCCCGACGTGGAACTCCACTCAGCGGGCAGTTCGCTCAAGATTTGCCTCGTGGCAGAAGGGCGCGCCGACATCTATCCGCGACTGGCGCCCACAATGGAATGGGACACGGCGGCGGGACACGCCATCGCGCTCGGCGCGGGCTGCGAAGTGGTGGACGCGGCAACGGGACGTGCCGTCGTCTACAACAAGCCCGACCTCCACAACCCCTTCTTCATCGTGCGCCGACCAGGCAACGACTAAGTCCTGCGGCGGGGCTGTTCCCGCGCTCTGCCCCACCCTGTTCCGAGCTCAACCTTTATTTAATTTTCCTAATACCCTCGACCCGTGAGTTTTCAGAGTTTGTTTGTCATCTTCATCCTGGCGCTGGTCATCGTGGCGCTGATAAAGGACCGTATGCGTCCGGGGCTCGTGCTCCTCTCGGGTGCGGTCATCTTCATGTGCGCCGGCATTCTGTCGCCGCGCGAGTTGCTGGAGGGCTTCTCCAACAAGGGCATGATAACGGTGGCACTGCTCTTCCTCGTGAGCGAGGGCGTGAGACAGTCGGGACTGCTCAGCAAACTGCTGGAGCGTCTGTTGCCGCGGCGCGGCGCGTCGGTGCGGAAGGTGCAGCTCTGCATGCTGCCCATGGTGTCGTTCATTTCTGCCTTCCTCAACAACACGCCAGTGGTGGTCATCTTCGCCCCTATGATTAAGCGCTGGGCGGAGCGCATGAACCTGTCGCCCACAAAATTCCTCATCCCCCTCTCCTACGCCACCATCCTGGGCGGCGTCTGTACGCTTATCGGCACGAGCACTAACCTCGTGGTGCACGGCATGGTCATCGACGCGGGCTATGAAGGCTTCACGATGTTTGAACTCGGCAAGGTGGGCCTCATCATCGCCGTCGTGGGACTGGTCTACATCGTCATCGCCTCGAAATACCTGCTCCCCGACCGCCGAGATGCGAGCGAGGAGGACACGGTGAGCCAGGAAAAACAGGCGGGCACTCACCGCGTGGAGGTGGTGCTGGGCGCACGTTTCCCCGCCATCAACCGTCGCGTGCGCGACTTCGACTTCGAGAACAAATATGGCGCGACTATCCTCGAGATACGCCGCGGCGGACAGACCATCATCATGCACGACATGCGCAAGGAACGCTTCCGCGAGGGCGACACGCTGGTGTTGCTCGCCGACGATGCCTTCATGAAGAACTGGGGCGACTCGTCGTTCTTCCTCATGGTGTCGAACGGCAAGGAGGCTGAGCCGCAGATGAGCCGCCGCAAGAGCTGGCTGGCGATAATCCTGCTGGTGCTCATGATTGTGGGCGCGACGGTGGGCGAACTGCCTGCCATGAAGGACCTGGTGCCGGGCATGAAGTTCGACATGTTCTTCTTCGTCTGCGTCACGACGGTCATCATGGCATGGCTCAACATCTTTCCGGCGCGCAAGTACACGAAGTACGTCTCGTGGGACATTCTTGTCACCATCGCCTCCGCCTTCGCCATCAGCCGCGCCATGCAAAACTCGGGCATGGCGGACGCTGTGGCGCAGTTTGCCATCGGGCTGAGCCATAACCACGGCCCGCTGCTGCTGCTCGCCGTTGTCTTCATCATCACCAACCTGTTCACCGAACTGATGACCAACAACGCCGCGGCGGCACTGGCGTTCCCCATTTCGCTTGCCATCGCGGAGCACCTCGGCGTCAGTCCCATGCCGTTCTTCGTCACCATTTGCATCGCCGCCTCCGCCAGTTTTTCCTCCCCCATCGGCTACCAGACGAACCTCATCGTGCAGGGTATCGGCAACTACCGCTTCGGCGACTTCGTGAAAGTGGGACTGCCGCTCAACTTCATCTGCCTCATCCTGACGGTGCTGCTCGTGCCGATGATTTGGCCCTTCTGATTTTTCTGTCTGAAAGAGGGGGCTTATATCTCTGTTTCTTCTTTCCGAAAAACAATTTTCCCTTCCGGAAATCTGCCCTTTCCCCACCCGAAGGCGGGGCTTTTCTGCACACCGATTTGGCTAGTGCGCAAGGCTTTCCGCCCTTATATTTTTAATATTATAAATGTTTTTGCAGAGCAGGAGATAATTTGTACTTTTGTGGAGTTTTTACCACAAAATACTAAACGGATGAAAGTAGCATTATTCATTCCCTGCTACGTTCAGGCTCTCTATCCCGAGGTCGCCGAAGCCTCGCAACGCTTGCTCGAACAGTTGGGCGTCGAGGTCGACGTGCCGCGCCGCCAAACGTGCTGCGGCCAACCCATGGCGAACGCCGGGTTCGAGGAGAAAGCGGCAGGACTGGCGACGCACTTCGAGACCATTTTCTCCGGCTACGACTACGTTGTCGGGCCGTCTGCCAGCTGTGTCGCCTTTGTGCGCGGCCACTACGACCGCCTTCTGGGTGCCGACCGCCCACAACGGTGCGAGAGCGAAGGACGTGTCTACGAGATTTGCGAATTTGTTCACGACGTGCTGAAGCCCCAGAAGCTCAACGTCAGTTTCCCCCACAAGGTCAGTCTGCAGAACAGCTGCCACGGCGTGCGCCTCATGCACCTGTCGGCGGCGAGCGAACTGCGCGTGCCCTACTACAACAAGCTGCGCGACCTGCTCTCGCTCGTGGACGACATCGAGGTGGTCGAACCCGAACGGCGCGACGAATGCTGCGGTTTCGGCGGCATGTTTGCCATCGAGGAAACGGAGGTGTCGGCGTGCATGGGGCTCGACAAAGTGAAGCGCCACATCGCCACGGGCGCGGAATACATCGTGGGCGCCGACTGCTCGTGCCTTATGCACCAGGGCGGCATCATCGACCGCGAAAAGCTTCCCATCAAGACGCTTCACCTCGTCCAGATTCTGGCAGGAGGCGCCGGGCAGCAGAAAGGAGGTGCGCTATGAGCCGACACGCCCAACTTGCTGCAAAATTCCAGTCCAACAAGGCGCAGGCGGCTTGGCACGACGAGACGCTCTGGATGGTCCGCGAAAAGCGCGACCGCATGAGCGAGGCGGTGCCCGAATGGGAACACCTGCGCGACGCGGCGTCTGCCCTCAAGCTATACAGCAACAGCCACCTCGAGGAACTGCTCCTGCAATTTGAGGAAAACGCCAAGAAAAACGGCGCCATCGTACATTGGGCGAAGGACGACAAGGAATACCGCCAAATCATCCTCGACATCCTCCAGCGCCACGGTGTGCACCACTTCATCAAGAGCAAATCGATGCTGTCGGAGGAATGTGAGCTCGACCCGTTCCTCCTCAAGCACGACATCGACGTGGTGGAGAGCGACCTCGGCGAACGCATCCTCCAGCTGATGGGCAAGCGCCCAAGCCACATCGTCATGCCTGCCATCCACATCAAGAAGGAGGAAATAGGCGAACTCTTCGTCCACGAAATGGGGACTGAGCCGGGCAACAACGACCAGACCTACCTGACGCACGCGGCACGACGCAACCTGCGCCAGAAGTTCCTCAACGCCGAAGCCGCCATGACGGGCGCCAACTTCGCCGTGGCATCCACCGGCGAGTGTGTGGTCTGCACCAACGAGGGCAACGCCGACCTCGGCATGGCGATGCCCAAAGTGCAGATAACGGCGTTCGGCATCGACAAGATTGTGCCCGACCGCCGCGCCCTCGGTGTCTTCACACGCCTGCTCGCACGCTCCGCCACGGGGCAGCCTTCCACGACCTACACGTCGCACAACCGCTGCCCGCATCCCGGCGGCGAGTACCACATCATCATCGTCGACAACGGCCGCAGCCGCCTGCTCGCCGACCCCGTCCACCGCCGCGTACTGAACTGCCTGCGCTGCGGTGCCTGCATGAACACCTGCCCCGTCTACCGCCGAAGCGGAGGCTACTCGTACAGCTACTTCATTCCGGGCCCCATCGGCATCAACCTCGGCATGCTTGCCGACGCGCACCGCTACTACGACAACGTGTCGGCGTGCTCGCTCTGCCATTCGTGCCAGAACGTCTGCCCCGCCAAGGTGGACCTCGCCGACCAGATTTACGCCTGGCGGCAAAAGTTGCAGCGCTACGGCGTGGCGGACTCCACGAAGCACGCCATGTCGGTGGGCATGCAAGTGCTGATGGAGCACCCCTCGTGGTTCAACGCCGCCCTCCGCTTCGCGCCGCTCGTCAACAAGATGCCGCGCTTCCTCCTCTACAACAAGTTGAACGGATGGGGCAAGCACCACGAAATGCCGAAGTTCAAAAAGCCTTATAAATTCTGAGCACATGGACAGCAGAGAATATATCCTCAACAGCATCCGCCGCCACACGACGGAGCGCTACGACAAGCCCGACCTCTCGCCGCTCGAGGCGGAAGCCATCACTTACGACGACCCCGTGGCGCAGTTCACTGCCGCCATGAAGCAGCAGGGCGGCCGCGTCGTCCTCCTCCAGCCCGGTCAGACCGTCGGCGCTGCCATTGCCGCCGCCTTCCCCGACGCCCGCCGCACGGTGCTCGCCGTGCGCGACTTGCCCGGTGCGGACGAACTGCCCGGCGAAGTGACCTTTGCGGACGACATTCCCGAAGCGCGCGACATTAACGGCGCCGACCTCGGCGTGGCGGAAGGGCTTATGGGCGTCTGCGAGAACGGCGCCGTCTGGATTGAGCAGAGCGTCAAGCACCGCGCCGTCTACCTCCTGCCCGAAGCGCTCGTCTTCATCGTCCGCCGCGACGCGCTCGTCAACAACATGCACGAAGCCTACAACCGTCTCGGCGACCGCGCGCCCCACTTCGGCGCATTCATCTCCGGCCCGTCAAAAACGGCAGACATCGAGCAGGCACTGGTATTCGGCGCACACGGTGCACGCGACGTCACTGTCCTGCTCGTCTGAAATGAGCGACTGACAGCAGTCTTCAATATATAATATTGCGTACCCCGCCTTTGGGGTGCGCAATTTTTTTGCCCCCAACTGGAGCCCCACGCCAGCCTTCACAGAATCTTCATTTTTTTGAAACAACTATGACTGCCCCATTAGGTAATTTTGCACCAAACTTTTAAAAAGATTACATCTGCCAAGCAGACCCACGGGCTGGCAGTGACACAACTCAAACCACAGCTCCAGCCCGTGCAGTCCTAGCTGCAAAAGGGTTTGCGAGGTCTGACCAGGCAGGCGTTAAGAATAAATCATTCAACAATTTACCTTTTTCATTAATCAATTTATGTTGAGAAAATCAGTAAGATTAGGCGTTCTCATGGGCTTCAGCCTCATCGCCACCGCTTCTTGCGAGAATCAAGACTTCTCTGATGTAACGACCGACGCGACGCGGGTCGAAGTAAACACCATTTCCGCCGAAATGGCGAAAGTGAGAGACTATGTACCCAGCTACGCAGTCATAGCTCACCGCGGTACCACCTATTGGGCACCGGAGGAAACGGAGGCTGCATGGCGCTGGGCCAGAGAAATGGGCGCCGACTACCTCGAGTCGGACCTGCAATGCTCCAAGGACGGCGTAATCCTCGCCAACCACGACGAGAACCTGCAGCGCACCACGAACATCGAAAACGTGTATGGCGAACTCGTGCCGACCACCCGCAAGGCGTTCTACATGCGCCACGGCAAGACCGAAGCCGAAGCCGAAGCTTTGGTGGCTGCCGACCAGGCAAGCTTCCGCCCCTACTACGCCATGAGCTATATGTATGAGGAACTCCTCCAGCTCGACGCAGGCACGTGGTTCAACGAGAGCAACCTCGAGCAGGCACGCGACGCCTACAGCACCATTCCGCAATATGTCTCCACCCTCGAAGACCAGATTATGTACGCCGAAGGCAAAATCCTGAAGCGCGACAGCGAAGGCAACCGCATTTACAGCGTAAGCGGCACGTGGGACGAGAGCAAACCGCGCGACTGCTTGAAATATACTTTCGAATACGAGAACGACCCCGAAGACACCGGCAACCGCCCGGGCATCTACATTGAGTTCAAGGAGTCGTGGCTCAACCCGAGCGACTTCGAGCAGCGCGTATACAACAAGCTCAAAGATCTCGGCTGGAACATCATCACCGAACCTTGCGACGGCGTTGAGCCCTACACGTCCGACGGCAAGGTGAACGTCGGAAACACCAACGGCAAAGTCATTCTCCAGACCTTCTCGCTCGAAAGTCTGCGCCGCACCGCCGACGTTTTCCAGGGCCGCATCCCCATGTGCTTCCTGCTTTGGGAAGGTACGGGCGCCACAGACCTGAAGTACGACACGCCACAGGGCTATGCCTCGTTCATCAACCTCGGTCTTGAGTACAAGGCTCACATCATGGGTCCCTGCATCGCCGGTTCGCCCAACAATTATCCCGAAATGAACGCCCCGTGGCAGGCTTACCTCATCAAGAAGGCAGGTATGCTCAACCACCCCTACTCGTTCGACTCCTACGCCCAGATGGCGAAGTACTTCGGCACGTACAACTGGGGCAACACCGTGGCTTACGACGAACTCCTCGGTGGCAAATGCGGAGACGGTCTCTTCACGAACCGCACGGAGATGAGTCTGAAGTACATGATCGACAACGGCCTGCGCGACTCGAGAGCTTCAAAGACTGTTCCCGACGCCGGCGAGACGCTCGACAGACTCGGCTATTGATTTGAACACCGCCAGAAATCAAATATATTTACTACTACAATAAAGATTTTATGAAGAAATATATATACATGTCTGCCCTTGCCACGATGGCATTGACGACACCCCAAACCGCCCAGGCTCAAGATTTCGACAGCAAGCCGGTGGTCAACCTCACCAACGAGGCTGAAGACCTGAAGTTCTCAATTGGCGCCCGCATGATGATGGACGCTGCTTACTACCACGCCGAATACACGCCGATGAAGTCGGGTGCTGCCATCACCGACGCACGTATCCGCACCTCCATGTCCTACAAGGACTGGTACTTCTACGCCGACTTCGACTTCTCTGAGGGCAAGTTCACGCAGAAGAACATCTTCCTCCAGTACGCGATGAAGAAGGAAAAGGGCATCCACTCCTTCAAGGCCGGATACTACAACAATCCCGCAAACATGGCGCGCAACACGAGCATCGGCAGTATGCACTTCCTCACTCGTGCCTCATCGGTCAACGCTTTGGCACAGGGTCGTGAGCTCGGTCTCAGCTACTCGTTCTACAACGACCACTTCTTCGCCAACCAGGGCGTGTTTGCCGAGAACCAATACAACGACCAGGAGGCTGGCTACCAGGGCGTATCGCTGGGCGGCCGCTGGTTGTGGCGTCCCATCAACGACAGCAAGCAGACCTTCCACGTCGGTGCTTCGTTCCGCTACGCCAACATCGCCACGGGCGAAGTTCAGGACGACATTGTGCTGAAGACCAACCTCGACCTCGGCACGTCGCTCGAAACGCTCGTTGACCCCACGACGGAATTTGTCTCCGCCAGTCTGCCCTGGGCAAAGAACGTATATGACTTCGGCTTGGAAGCCCTCTACAAGAACGACGACTTCTTCGTACGCGGCGAATACATGCTCAAGCACGTGACGAAAGAGCGCGACGACCAGGCCCTCTTCGAAGCCAACCTCGGCTCCATCGACTCCTGGAGCACGCTGGCATCCTGGCAGGCAGGCAATCCGCTCGGCAGCAACACGTTTCACGGCGCATACGTCGAGGCTGGCTACAAGCTCTTCGGCAATCCCTACAAGTACAACAACAAGGAAGGCGTGCTGGGCGGTCTTGACGGCAAGTCGCTCGAAATCGTAGCCCGCTACAGCTACACCGGTCTCAACGACATCGTCGATGGCGAAAAGTACGTACTCGGTCGCGACCAGTACTACCCCGACGGCCTCATCAAGGACTATCCCTCCACCTCCAAGAGCATCGGCGGCGGCAACCTCCACTCCGTCACGCTCGGCGCCAACTACGCCTTCAACAAGTACGTGCAGTTCATGGTCAGCTACTCCTACCACCACCTCGACCGCGACAAGTATCCCTCTGACAAGAACTTCCATGCGCTTCAGGGCCGACTGATGTTCCAGTTCTAAACCCTGCTCGTATTGGGCAAATACAAGCAATGGCATAGGACGCACGTCCTATGCCATTGCTATTTTTAATCGGCAGTACCCTGCCGCGTCTATTTTTTAAATGTCGAGCCCCATAATGTAGTCATTCATGAAGAAGCCGTTGCCGATGTCGAAGTCGCCCTCCGAAATCTTCTTCATGCCCATGTACTCGTAGAAGCCCAGGGCGCGGGTGTTGTTGCGGTTCACGTTGAGCACCATGCGGCAGGGCGCGGGGTGCACTTCCTTGATGTGGGCGATGGCTTTCTCAAAGAGATGGCGGCCCAAGTGGTGCTTCTGGTAGGAGGGCAGGACGTAAATCTTCTGGAGGTGGAACACGTCGGGGCCATCCTGCTCTACGGAGACGTAACCGACAGGCACGCCGTCGGCGTACGCCAGATAGTAGGTGTGGCCCTCGTCCATCTGCTTCTGGAGGTTGGGGACGGAGTACATCCAGTCCATCATGAAGTCGTTCTGTTCGGGCGTAATGATTTCGCTGTATGTGACGGGGAATATCTGTTCCGCCAGATTGTGGATGAGTTCCACATCGGTCTTGTCCGCCTTTTTGAAAGTAATTTCCATTGGCTGTTTGGTTTTAAATTTTGTAGCCCCAGTCGTCGAGCGCAAACTGCCAGTTGGCCTCCACGAGGTCGCGGGTGCGCTGGGCATACTGGTACTTGTTTTTCTTGTAGCCCTTCTTCGAGCCGACGTATTGCTCTATGGCGGTGCGCGCCTCGTCCCATCCGGGCAGCGAGAGCGTGTCGTAGATTTTCTTCGTCATGCCCAGGGCGTCGGCCTCGAAGTCCTCAAAGCGCACTTCGATGAGGTTGCCCTGCGGCACGCACGCCTTGTCCGCCTCATACTTGTGGTAGAGTTTGGCGTAGATTTTGAGGATGTTCTCCTCGATTTGCGCGTCGCTGAATTCCTCCAACTTGAGCGGCTGGATGGTGTTGGTGAAGAAGGAGCGCGTGCTCTCGAACACCGTGTAGGGATTGCGCATAAGGTAGATGAACTTGGCATCGGGGAACATCTTTACCAGCTCCTTCACGCGGCCAGTGTGGGGCGGGTTTTTGGAGAGGAACTGCGTGCCGCCCGTGTTCCAGAGCGATATCTTGATGAGCTTCGTGAAGGTCTCCTCCCACGTGCGAAGTTCCTCGTCGGTGATGCCGTCGAAGAGCATGTACTTGTCGCAGTACTCCATCTGGTATTTGGGGAAGAACCAGAAGTTGTAGTACGTGTAGGGGCACATATTGGCGAGGGCGAATTCCTCCTCCTGCGGCAGGTCTACCGCCAGCTCCATGTTGTCGGTGGGGCGATGGTCGGGCATGAGCCACGACATGTTTTTCTTGAAGAAGGGTTGGCCGAACATCATGAGGTGGGGGAACACCGTCTGGTAGGTGGTGTTGTAGCCGAAGTGCTTGTCGCACGACAGCACGTTGTGGACAAACGTCGTGCCCGAGCGCCAGTGGCCCAGGATGAAGACGGGGGCGTGCTCCAGCGGCTGGTCGGCAAGGAGCTTGCGGTAGCGGCGCTCCTGTATGGGGGCGAGGGTGGAAAGCAGGCGGCAGACGGCTTTCGTCAGGCGGTACTTGCCGCGCCAGGCGGCGTCGACCTCACGGCCGGCAGTGAGCTGCTTGAAGGTTTTCCAGTCGGCACCGACAAGCGTATTGATAGGCAGTTTGTTGAATTCGAGTAATCCCATAAGGTTTGGTTGTTATGAAGTGGAAAAAGTGGCGGCGGGTTCAGAATATGTCGAAAAGGAAGGGCACGAACGCCGCAATCGAGCCGACGAAGAAGAGGAGGATGAACAGAAGTACTGCCCACAGACCGATGCCCACAAACAATGCCGTCAGCGAGAAGATTCGCGCCTTGCTGGCGGCACTCTCCATGTCGGCATAGCGCTTGTCGCGCCACGCCGTCTGGGCGCGGTCTTCGTAGATGAGCCCGGCGACGCCGAAGGGCAGCGTGAGGAGTATGCCGATGTAGTACATGGGCACGACGCCCAGCACCATGCCGACGATGGCACTGACCATATAGCTTTTGGGCTTGGGCACGTCGCAAACTGGTGCGTCCTCTACGGTCTGAGCCTTGGCGGCGGGCGGAATGGGCGGCACAGCAGGGCCGCTGCTGGAGCCGCTGTTCAGATAAGGTTCCAGTTCGGGCAGGTCGCTCGCCTTGACCCATTCGGTAAGTCCCTCGCGCCACACGAAGGAGTTGGCGTTGACGCCGTGGGCGGTCAGTTCCTCGGGCAGGAAGGGGCCTTCCTGTTTGTTTTCGGTGTTGACGAAATAGTAGCTCATGATTGTGGCACGTTTTATAGTGGTTTGTCCGTCAGCAGACGGCGGAAGTGGGAAATCAGTCGGCGGTCGGCAGGCAGCCAGTCCACGTCGTCCAGTTCGTCGACCGTGAGCCAGCGTGCCGCCTCGTGCTCCTTCAGCGTGAGGTCGGCGGAGGTGAGGCGGCAGACGTAGCAGTGCATCGTGAGGTGGAAGGCGGGATAGTCGTGTTCCACCGTAGCCATCAGTTCGCCCACGGCGATGTCGGCGTCGAGTTCTTCTTTTATCTCGCGCACGAGGGCCTGCTGGGGCGTTTCGCCTGCCTCAATCTTGCCACCGGGAATTTCCCAGCCGTCCTTCTGTGCGCCATAGCCGCGCTGGGTGGCAAAGAGTCGGCGCTGCGCGTCGAGGATGACGGCTGCCACTACCTCTATGCGCTTGAGCGCCGGCGCGGACTGGATTTCTGAGGTTGTCACGATGCGGAGCGGGCTTTCGTCGTTTTTTCAGAAATAGCCCTCGCGCTTTTTCTGCTCCATCGAAGCGTCCTGGTCGAAGTCGATGACGCGCGTGGTGCGCTCGCTCTTGGTAGTCGTCATCATCTCTTCCACAATCTTCTCGATGGTGTCGGCATCGCTTTCCACTGCGCCTGTAAGCGGCCAGCAACCGAGCGTGCGGAAGCGGATTTTGCGCATTTCAATCTTGTCGCGAT
This sequence comes from Bacteroidales bacterium, assembly GCA_030531095.1. GTDB lineage: Bacteria > Bacteroidota > Bacteroidia > Bacteroidales > Bacteroidaceae > Alloprevotella. Next base: position 8,968 of record JAUNOO010000009.1, on the reverse strand, counting down.
ACTGCTCGGGCAGGCGGTCGTCGTCGGGCATGATGAGTTGGCCGTCGATGTTGACGACGGGGCGCTCTTTGGCGAAGTAGAGCGGCACGATGGGGATTTTTTCGAGACGGATGTACTGCCAGATGTCCAACTCAGTCCAGTTGGACAGCGGGAACACGCGGATGCTCTCGCCCTTGTGGACGCGGGCGTTGTAGATGTCCCAGAGTTCGGGGCGCTGGTTCTTGGGGTCCCACTGGTGGAACTGGTCGCGGAAGGAGAAAATGCGCTCCTTGGCGCGGCTCTTCTCCTCGTCGCGGCGCGCGCCGCCGAAGGCTGCGTCGAAGTGGTGCTTGTCGAGCCCGTGGAGCAGCGCCTGCGTCTTCATCAGGTCGGTATGCACCTTCGAGCCGTGCGTGAAGGGTCCCACGCCGGCGCGGAAGGCCTCCTCGTTGCTTTCCACGATGAGGCGCCAGCCGTGTTCGCGGGCGTACCAGTCGCGGAACTCCAGCATTTCCTTGAACTTCCAGCGGGAGTCGATGTGCATCAGCGGGAAGGGCGGGCGACCCGGCGCAAAGGCCTTTTCGGCGAGGCGCACCATGACGCTGCTGTCCTTGCCGATGCTGTAGAGCATCACGGGGTTCTCAAATTCCGCGGCCACTTCGCGGATGATGTAGATGGACTCGGCTTCGAGTTCCTTCAGGTGGCTCAGACTGTAATTGTCGGACATATCGTTTCAAGGGGATTAGCGGGCAAACTTCTGCGCCTTCCCCGCCGCCCCACTGAGGCACGACGCGGCTGCAGAGCCCGATTGCCTATTCTCTCGCAAAGTTATAGATTTTTTCTGAGACGGAAAACATTTGCAGCGGCAAGGTTTTCCCCACAAATGGCTCAGAAGTCGTGCGGCACGAAAAAGCGCGCCATCCTGCCGCCGTCTCGCTGACGTTCGGCAAAATGGCGCGCGGTGCGCACAGCCCCTTGCGGACGTGGGGCTTATTTCTTCTGGTCGGCCTGTGCCTTGAGCAGGTCGCGGATTTCGGTGAGCAGCGTTTCCTCGGCACTGGGCTTGGGCGGCTCGGGTGCAGCGGGAGCTTCTTCCTCCTTCTTGCGGTGGAGCTTCGAGATGAGGCGCACGAAGCAGAAGATGGCGAGGGCGATGATGATGAAATCGAACGTGGCCTGCAGGAAGTTACCGTAATTGAGCGTCACGGCAGCCTGCTCCACGCCGTCCACTACGGTTGCGTCCTTCATGGTCAGCTTGAGGTCGGTGAAGTTCACGCCGCCCACCAGCAAGCCCACGGCGGGCATGATGAGGTCCGCCACGATGGACGACACAATCTTACCAAACGCACCGCCGATGATGACACCGACAGCCATGTCGATGACGTTGCCGCGCATGGCAAACGCCTTGAAATCTTGTAAAAAGGTACTCTTTCCCATATTTGTATGTAAAATTTTGCACTTGCAAAGATAACATAAATCTTTCGTCCACAATAGATTTCGCCTGTTTTTTTGCCCTGAGCAAGGGAAGGGAAAGATTAGCCTTATCGCGTCTCTATGGCACCAATAGTAAAGAAGTCATGCCACATCACCGCCGTTTTGTAGGCATTCACAGAGGCAGCAGGCACACGGAGCTGGCCATTCCGCAAAGTATTTTCGCCAAACACACCGGTATCGCACGTCGGTGGTGTTGTAGCCAAACAATTCACGGTGGTCAGGTTACTGCAACCATAAAAAGCACTGTTATCAATTTCCAACAACCCCTCAGGGAACGTGACTGTTTTAAGGTTAGTACAGCCATAGAACGTACCGTATTCAACAAACGTCACATTTTGGGGAATCGCTATGGAAGTGAGAGAACTACAGCCCCAAAACGCACCGTATTCAATATTACTTAAATTCTGTGGAATCGTTATGGCGGTGAGGGAACTACAATCTTTAAACGCATGTTCTCTAATACTGGTCACTCCTTCTGGAATCACAATGGAGGGGAGGGAGCTACAACCCCAAAATAGGTATTCCCCTATACTTGTCAAACGCTTTGGCAATGTAACGGAAGTGAGTGAACCACAGCCACTAAACGCCTTCATCCCAATACGGGTCACGGTTTCTGGAATCGTAATGGAGGTGACAGAACTACCGCTGAACGCGGATTCTCCAATGGCAGAAACTGTATAAGCTCGCCCACCATAGGTCACGGTTGAAGGAACAACTACTCTCCCCGAATAGCTGCGGATAGTAATTTCGCAACTGTCTGCTGCTTCTGAATATGTGCGATAAGCAATACCATCCACAGAGAAATACGTGATTCCACTTTGATTAGAGCCACCAACATTGCAGAAACTGCCCCATTCGCCTGCCGAAAGGTACGCTTCGACAGAGGCATCAGGGACACGGAGCACGCCTTTCTGAAAAGTCTTTTCGCCAAACACGCCATTGCTGCAAGTCGGCGGTATAACGGACTGACAATTCACAGTCTTCAGTTTGTCACATCCAGCAAACGCCTCAGCATGTATTTCAAGCAAATGGTCTGGCAGGGTGATAGAGGTGAGAGAACTACAACGAGAAAACGCGTTTTCGCCAATACTTGTCAAGTCGTCTGGGAATGCGATGGAGGTGAGGGAACTGCAATAGGAAAAAGCATAATCCTCAACAATTGTCACGCTCTTTGGCAACGTGATGGCGGAGAGAGCACGACATCTATAGAACGCAAACTTTCCAATACTCGTCACTGTTTCCGGAAGCGTGATGGAGGTGAGAGAGAGACAGCGCGAAAACGCGTATGCCCCAACGGCCGTAACTGTATAAGTACGATACTCATACGTAAAAGTCGAAGGGATTACGATGTCACCAGAATAAGCCTCGTCTCCCGCAATAATTTCGCAGCAATTCTCCGTGCCGGGCACGACTGCATAGGTAATTCCATCTGCTATGAATGCAGCCGTAGCGGATTGCGCGAAGCATGTCAAGCCGATGACAAATAAGCTTTTGTAGAAAATCTTCATTAACATGTTGTTGATGACGGGTTAAGCTATACTCTTCAGCACGGTTCTGGAGAACCCATTTTCCGAACCATGCGGTTGGAGAATTCACAGCATAAAGCTATAAAAAGTCTTAGAAGTTCGCACCTATAGAAAGTCCCCAGTTGCTAATCTTTGCATTCTTTGTAATTTCGCCAAAATCACAACCGTAATGCAGACCTAAATACAATGCATTGTAGCTAAAACCAGCACCGACCTGCCACCCTATTTGAATACGCCTAAATACCTTTTCAGAACCTATATAAGAACCATATTCTTTCATATCTTCCTTATCAAAACAGTCAACCTCAATATCATTTAATTTTAAGTACTCACTATCAAAATCGATTTTGACCTTACCCTCTATATTATACTTAAGTGTCAGGCCTAAATATGGAGAAATAGAAACTTTTCCATTTGGGAAAGTCAACTTGTAAGCGAGATTCACGGGTACGGCTACGTTCATATATTTGTATTTCATGTTTGCATCATAATCACTACTATCTTCGTTTTTGAAGGAGTAATTGAAACGAGCACCTAATTCAACAAAAAAAGGCAACTGTTCCGACACACTGAATCCATGAGTGTACCCTACAGAAAAGCCTGTAAAATTACGGTTGTCCACAACGTCACTGGCCGTCTTGATTGCATGAGGGTTGTACGATGCATAGAAACGATTGTAAGGCGCACAGTCCTTCACAAGACCAAAGGTAGTTGAACCACCATTAGTAGTAAACTGGGCAGATGCGCCCGCAGAAAAGACCGCAAGGGCAATAATCAGAAAGGACTTCTTTGCTTTCATTTCCATTTTACTTTTAGTTATAATTTATATTTTATAGAAAAATCCCATCGCCGAATATTTCGCTTGTCTCCGTCAAAAAGATACTACGCGCCATTCCGAATTTACCAGAATACTCTGAAAAAAGAAATTAGTCCGGGCCGCGCCCATTATATTAGGCCACAGACCCGGACTTTTACGTGTAGAACTTGAAAGAATATCAAGTGTTACTCTTTTCTATAGAAATTCTATACGGGGGTATTAAAACAGATTATCTTCAAATTCTTAGAAGTTCACACCAACTGTAAGTCCCCAGTTGCTTGTATTTACCTCATCAGTAATTTCACCAAAGTCTGAGCCATAATGCAAGCCGACGTAAAGTGCATTGTAGCTCAAGCCAGCACCAATCTGCCAACCAACTTGGAAGCGTTTCCATTTGTCATCGCCCATGTCATCCTTGTCAAAGTAATCAGTCTCATAGTCTTCTAAGTAGCTATTATCTTCATAATCGTTCTTGCAAGTTGCCTTTATATTGTACTTAAAGGTCAGACCCAAGTATGGAGTAATAGACAGTTTTCCATTCGGCATCGTCAACTTGTAGGCCACATTTACAGGAACGGCGACGTTCATATATTTATACTTCCACTCACCATAACCACTTTCCATATCTTCATTCTTGAAGGAGTAGTTGAGGCGCGCGCCGAGCTCCACAAATACAGGCCAGCTTTCAGACACACTTATACCATGCGTATACCCCACAGTAAAGCCAGTAAGGTCAATTTCTTCAATTGTTTGGGGATTGTACGACACATAGAGACGATTGTAGGGCGTGCAGTCCTTCACAAGGCCAGAACTGGATGCAGAGCCAGAACCGCCGTTAGTAAACTGGGCAGAAGCGCCCGTGGCCAACACCGCAAGAGCTGCGGTCAGAAAGTACTTCATTGCTTTCATGTTCTTTTGTTTTTAGTTATACAATAGGTTATCTGTTTAATAAGAAGTTCATTCGCCAAATATTTGCCGTGCCATTCATGTCGCCACGCTGGGAAACGAAATAGATATACCGCCCGTCACAGCTCCACACCGGACTGAGGTCGTCGGCGGCATGGTAGGTGAGCTGCGTAAAGCCAGTGCCATCAATACGGCAGGCAAAGACATCGACATTCACGTAGACCGAATTGCCCGTGCCCAGCTGGCTATCGCCCACAAACACCATCCATTTGCCGTCGGGCGACACCTGCGGAGACGTAAAACTGCGCGTAGGGTCGGACACCAAGCACTCCTCGCTACCCGTAGTCATGTTTATTTTCCATATTTCATACCTGCCGTCGTTGCCCGAGCGCGCGCACACCATCTCGCTCTGCCCCGGTATGAGACAGGGGTTCATACCCAAAGAAATTGAAGAGAGCAACTTATTGACCACCTTGTAGCTCCAGATGCTCGCCCCCATCGATTCGCTGCGGGCAAAGAAAATCTCACTCATGTCTTGGGAATAGACGGGCGAAAAGTCGTTGTTACCCGACGTGATCTGCCCGCACACATAGCCAGCCTTAGCGTCTGTCTGAAAAATCTGCGTGGTCTGGCCGCGCTGCTCCGCAAAGCAGATGTACTTGCCGTCGGGCGAATAGCTGAAGTCGAGCACGCGGTTGCGGTTCGTCCGCTGCGTGGAACTACCCTGCCGCGTCAGGTCTTTGATGAAAATGTTGCTCGTCTCGTTTCGCCACGAAAGGTAGGCAATGGTGTTGTCGTTATCAGGAGATATGGCCAGCACGCGGTTGGAAAACCAATTTGCTTTCGCACCGCGCCGCACGACCTGTGGCATGCACACATAATCGCTGTTTCTTGTCACTTTCATAAATTCCAACCCAGCTTCTTCTGGAACAGAAACGACAGAGTAATCTACCTTCTGCGCTTGCAACTGTCCGAATGTCAGAACGGTAAGGAGAGCAACCAATACTTTCTTCATCATGGTCTTTGGAGGGTTCTGTAATTCTTGTCCGCATGGTTCAGGAGAACCCATTTTGCCTGACTTGCGCGTATTTTTTGAATTGTATAGCGCAAAGATATGAAAATTATTAAGTCTGAGCAATCACCCCCGAATTCGCAAAACTTTAACTTTTGATTATATCCATTAAGATAAACATTTGGAGCCTCACGACCGAGCGCCTGCAAATTCTACGGCTCGATTTCGACACCTGACTGGGGCTTTCTAATTATTCTCCTGAGCTATCAAAAAATAGTCCTGAGCTTTCGGGTAAAAAGCTCAGGACTAATTCTCAAAAGCTCAGGACTAATTTAAATTAGCCCAGGACTTTTTTTATGTTTCCTCTGATGAAGTTTTAAAATACTCTGAATCAGGGTTTTATAAAACTCGAAAAAATCGCAGAATTTATGGCTGACTGCTCCCTGCAGGGAGGGGTCGCGCCTTGATGCGTATTGTTTCTGATTTTCTTTCGGAGGGGAAGGATTAGAGGCTGTCGCCGAAGTCTTCCTTGAACTTGGCAATCAGCTGCTCCTGCCAGTGGCCGATTTCCTTGAGGCGGCCGAAGAAGAAGCGCAGGACGGTGGGTTCGTCCACCCACTCAAGACCGCCGATGAGGGTGCGGTTGTCCCAGAGCCACTTGACGCGGTCGGCAACGTACTTGATTTGGGAGAGGGTGAAGACTCTTCGGGGTACGGCGAGGCGCGCCAGTTCGAGTTCGGCGTAACGCTCCGTGCCGTCGGGCTCGCGCTGCTCGCTGAGGGTACCGCGCTCCATGGGGCGGATGCCGCCGGCGAGGTAGAGGGCGGCGCAGACGGCGCCTGCGGGATACTGGTTGTGGGGCATGTCGGGCACGAAGGCGGAGCAGTTGAGGTGGGCACCGAGACCGCCGGCGGGCTTAACGACGGGTACGCCGTAGTCGTCGAGTTCCTTGATGAGGTAGGCGATGAATTCGGGGCCGTGGGCGAGGTACTCCATGTCGAGCGACTCGTAGAGACCTACTGCCATGGCTTCGATGCTGCGGACGTCGATACCGCCGTAGGTGAGGAAGCCTTCGTAGAGGGGGATGAACTCCATCATGCCCTTGATGATGGCGGTGTTGTGGGAGATGATGGCGCCACCGCGGGCGAAGCCGAGCTTGCGGGCGGAGAAGTAGATGATGTCCATCTTGTCGGCCAGCAGGTGGTAGATTTCTTTGGGCTCCATGTACTTGCACTGTGCCTCGCGCATCTTCATGAAATAGATGTTGTCCTGGAGGAGGGAGGCGTCGAGTACGCTGGGTATCTGGTAGCGGTGGCAGATGTCGGCCACGGCGCACATGTTTTCGAGAGATACGGGCTGACCACCGATGAGGTTGGTGCCGGCTTCGATACGTACGAAACCTACGTTCTCAGGGCCTACCTGCTTGATGGTTTCTTCGAGGAGCTGGAGGTCGAAGTCGCCCTTGAAGGGGTCGGTGCTGTCGGGCTCGAGACCTTTCTTTGCCACGAGTTCGAGGACTTCGCCGCCGAGGCGCGTGATGTGTGCCTTGGTGGTGGTGAAGTGGAAGTTCATGATGGCCTTTTTGCCAGGAGTGATGTACTTGCAGGCGAGGATGTTTTCGGCAGCGCGTCCCTGGTGGGCGGGCAATACGTTGTCTACGCCGAACACTTCCTTGACGGCGGCCTTGAGGCGGTTGAAGCTCTCGGAACCGGCGTAGGAGTCGTCGGCAATGTGCATGGCGGCCGTCTGGCGGTCGGACATGGCGTTGACACCGGAGTCGGTGAGCATGTCCATGTAGATGTCCTTGTTCTGGAGGAGGAACGTGTTGTTTCCGGCTTCCTGTATCTTGCGCAGACGTTCGTCGGGCGGAAGAAGGTTGAGTTTCTGTACCACGCGCACTTTGTGCATCTCGAGGGGTACCTGGTTTTCGCTCTTATAAAATTTTACTGGCATAATGATATTGTGTTTGTTTTGTCTATCAGGTTAGGGGTTAGGCTTTTCTGAAAAAGTCACCGGCTGCAAAGGTATAGTTTATGTTTCAAAAAATGCTGAACATATTTACGGAACAAAAGACCATTATTACCTCAAAAAATAATATCTACCATTTTTCCATACCATTATCTTTGCTTAGTGGGGCGCAATTGCTATCTTTGCTTTGCGGTCTGCCTGTTTCACGGGGCGGGCTGCGGTCTGAAAAGTTTTGACTTATGCACAGAGAAATCAAATCTATCGACGAACTGAACGCGCTGTTCCGCCAACCGACGACGCACGCGATGGTGGCGGTGGGCGACTTGTCGCAGGCGGACCTGGCGCTGTTCCAACCGACGGACTTCGGGATGTACTGCGTGGTGCTGATGGACGAAAACTTCGGCGAACTGGTGAAGGGGGGCAAGGTGATGCGCTACCAGGCTGGGACGGCGTTTTCGCTCCGCCCGGGGCAGGTGGTATCGATGAACCTTGACTACCGCACGAAACCGCGCGGCCGCATGCTGGCGTTCCGCCCGGAACTGCTGGAGAAGTGCGGGCTGGGGCGCGACTTCTATATGTTCAGTTTCTTCAACTCGGACGTCTTCGAGGCGCTGGAACTGTCGGGCACGGAGCGCGGCGTGCTGCTCAACTGCTTTGCCAACATTCAGACTGAACTCCATACGCCGGCGGACTACCTTTCTACGCACATGCTCCGCCTGGGCATCGGCCACCTCTTGAGCTACTGCAAACGGTTCTTCGAACGTCAGTTTCGCGAGCAGCGCTCGTCGGGCACGGGGCTGTCGAGCCGCCTGGACGAGATGATTGACAATTACCTCTCGAGCGGTATGCCGGCGCAGTACGGCCAGCCGTCCGTGGCTTGGTGCGCGGGGCAGTTCAACTTCTCGGCAAACTATTTCGGCGAACTGGTGAAACGCGAGCTGCACATCACCGCGCAGGAGTACATTCTGGGCAAGATAGTAGCCGCCGCACAGGCGCTGCTCAGAGAAACGCAAATGAGCGTGGGCGAAATCGCCGAGGAACTGGGCTTCGCCTACGCCAACCACTTCACCCGCATGTTCCGCAAACGAACTGGCATTTCGCCCCTGGCATACAGAAGGCTACAAGCGGCATCGCAGCCGCCGGGGAAAATATAACTCCAATCCGCCCCCTTCACCCAAATTTTCTGATTATCAAAAGCCTTGCCCCTTTCCGCAAGGCACAAAAAAGCTCCGCCCCGAAACTGTTTCCAGTATCGGGGCGGAGACT
>JAUNOO010000008.1 GCA_030531095.1 Bacteroidales bacterium | reverse complement strand
GAAAATTAGTCCTGAGGTTTTGAAAATTAGCCCTGAGATATTTTCCAAAAAGCTCAGGACTAATTCTCAAAAACTCTGGTGTGGGGAATAAAAAGCACTGGAAAAAAGTCCGAGAACTCGTATAGCGCTTTCATTTTGTCACAAGGAATACGGATAAACACTGTTTTTGTAAGTATGTTCAGTGTAAATTCACGTAATTCTTACCTAAGAAGTGACATTTTGTAAGTGCGAATTTGTTCGGACAGCCCGCCTTGAGTTGACGGATTATTTCACTTGACAAGTTCTTTAGGTGGTGCTTGCCAGAAGTATTCGTCGTCGGTCGTGGTGGCGTGGCGGAACTTGAAACCCTTTGGGGCGAGTGCCACTATTGCAGAATTTGTATTGCCGTTTCTCGACATCGAGTTGCTGCCGCTGTGGGCGCTCACTTGCATGACGTACAGGTTCTTCGCCATGTATTCTTCCAGATAGTACTCCTTCGTCTGTTTTTCCTGATGGTTCCAGTTCGCGTCCTCGTTGAGCACGAGCGGTCTGCCGTCGCGCAGGCGTTCGCGCACTTCGCCCGGGTGCAGCAGCACGCCGTTCTCGTCCTTGACGTAAGCGCAGAAAGTGGGGTCAACCCATATCCATTTGTTGAGCGAACGGCTCCATGCCGCGCAGATGACGTGGCTGTCGCTGTCCTTGTCGTAGTCGCGCGGCTGGCAGGAGACGTAGTGCGCAGGTATGCCTTCCGCCAGCAGCGCCTCGTTGAGCATCAAGGCGAGGAAGAGGCAGTTCACGCCGCGGTCATTCTTTTTGCAAAACTCGTAAATGTCCACCGTGTTGTAGTCGCATTCTGGCCATGCCACCGACCCATTGTGGGGGAGGAGGTCATGCATCCAGTAGAGCAGGTTCATGATGCGCGAAATGTCGTCGCCATTCCCCGCAATGCTGTCCAGATTGAAGTATTCGCGGGTGCGTGTTAGTATCGAGTCGGTCGGCTCGGCATAGGTGAACGCCGGTTCCGTCTGTCCCGTGCGTTCATAGTCAGCCGCCTCTTTCAGAATGTCGAGATAGCTTTGCAGTTTGTACTCCGTAGGGAACAATTCCGACAACCGGGCGGCAGCCTCGTCCATTCCGATTTCTGGCGCAGCGACGACTGCCACTTGCACGCGCTCTGGCACCAATGCCTTGAAGAATTCATCGTTTTCAGTTATTCTGATTGCCCATTTCTCCAAGAAATCATAGGCTTCAGCCCACCCCTTGTATGCGCAGTTGGTGGCGGAGTCGGTCACGGCTATGACGTTCGGGTTGCTACTTTCCAGAATAGGCGCGTTCACCACATAGCCTTTGAAGTTGGGGCACTCAATCGCCTCTCCGAAGCCGAGGCAGAACACCGGACCGTTGAAAACAACCTGTTCAAGGGCGGGGCAGTCGTACACAAACTGGCTGCCTCCCGTACTGATGACGGCTTTCTCGAAGGTGATGGCACGCAATTTGGGGAGGGAGTTGAACATGTAGCCGTCTATGTGACCCACGTTTCCTCTGAATTCCACTGTCTCCAGATTTGGCATCTTGGTAAATGAGTGCCCATACACCTTGTCCACGTCGCCGAAGATGATGTGGCGCAAGGATTTGGCGTTCCAGAGCATTTTTCTTAGCAGTTCAGTGTTGCTTGCGTCAAAGTTGGCGTTGCTCAGGTCGAGCGTGTGGAGCTTGTTGTCTGTGACCTCTCCGTCCACGACACTGTTGCAAATGTCGTACAGAAACTGAAAGTCATTTGTGTTCAGTGTGCCCGCGATGCTCAGTTCAGTGATTTTGCCCCTGTCCTTTTCGCTAATCATCTGACTCAGTGTGCCAGCCTCTTTGAGGGTGACTTTCACACGTTTAGCCTGTGCCACGGGGAAGGCCAGCAATGTGGCGATGCAACAAATCAGCAGTTTACTTTTCATGATATGAAGGCGTGTTGATTGGTGTTGAAAAATGAGAGAACCTATGTGGTTCGTAGGTCTTTCGATATGCCATTCCGACCTTCTTGCAGGTCGTGTTCGCATCTCGCTGAAAGCAAATATAGTGATTTAATGCCGGGGCGCAAAGCCTTCGTGAAAGAATTTTGAAAAAAGGCAAAGCCTTGAAAACAAAGTGGTGGCAGTGTTAGCGGCATGGCGTGGAAGAAAAATCCGTAAGTCGGGTATTCTTTCAAGTAGAGCTGGTAGTCGTTCTGGCTGGAGTTCTGCGTAATTTTGCACCAGAAATCAATTACAAAACACCAAACGACATGAACACAATTTTGAACTACAACCAGTATGTGCCTACCCACATTCTTTTCGGTGCAGGCCAGTTGAACAACCTCCACGCCGAGCAGTTGCCCGGCAAGAAGGCGCTGATTATTATCTCGAACGGCAAGTCCACCCGCGCCAACGGCTATCTCGCCCGTACGGAAGCGCAGTTGAAAGAGGCAGGCGTGGAAACGACCGTATTCGATGGCGTCGCCCCGAACCCGACGGTGGAGAATGCCGCCGCAGGCGCAAAGGCCGCCCGCGAGAGTGGCGCCGATTTTCTGGTGGCACTGGGCGGCGGCAGCGTGATGGACTGCGCCAAAGCCATTGCCCTCCTCGCTACCAACGACGGTGAACTGTGGGACTACATCCTCATCGGCTCGGGTAAGGGTCAGCCTATCGCCAACCGCCCGCTGCCCATCGTGGCCATCACGACCACCGCAGGCACAGGCTCAGAATCGGACGGCGCAGGGGTCATCACGAAGGAGGACACCAACGAGAAGTCGTTCATCATGCACCCGGCACTCTTCCCCGTGTTGTCCATTGTAGACCCGGAACTGATGGTGTCCGTGCCTGCCAAATTCACCGCCTTCCAGGGTTTCGATGCCTTGTTCCACAGCGTGGAGGGCTTCGTCTCTGCAGGTGCTAACCTGGCCAGCGACATGTACGCCCGCGAAGCCATCCGCAATCTTGCCGAATACTTGCCCCGTGCGGTGAAGGACGGCTGTGACCTCGAAGCGCGCACCCGCGTGGCATTTGCCAATACGCTTTCGGGCGCAGTGATGACGCTCACACTGCTGACGAGCGAACACGGCCTTGAACACGCCCTTTCTGCCTATCATCCCAATCTGCCTCACGGCGCTGGACTCATTATGATTAGCAAGGCCTATTTCACTTATTTCGTGGAGCACCACGGCTGCGACGACCGCTTCGTGGAACTGGCGCACCTGATGGGAATGCCGGAAGCTACGCGCCCCGAGGACTTCATCATGGCGCTGACCAAACTGCAAGAGGCGTGCGGCGTGGCTGACCTGAAAATGTCTGACTACGGCATCACGTCCGACGAGTTTGAGAAGTTTATGCGCAACACCCGCGAAGTGATGGGCATCATGTTCACCGCCGACCGTGTGCAGATGAGCGATGCCGACATCGTGAAGATTTACGCCGACTCCTATAAATAAGTATGGAGAAGCACAGTCTGACCCGCCGCGAGGCACTCAAGAAAATGGGCGCCGTCGCGGTGGGCGCGGCGCTCGGCGTGGGCGGAATATTGGCGGCAGAAGACAAACCACAACCTGAACACAAAAGGAAAATGAAAGTATTGGCGATCAACGGCAGTGCGCGCAAGGGCGGCAATACGGCCGACATGCTGCGCGTGGTTTTGGAGGAACTGGAGAAAGCGGGCGTGGAGACCGAGTACATCGAACTGGCGGGAGAGCAAATCCACGGTTGCAAGGCCTGCTTTGCCTGCGCGGGGAAGAAAAACTGCGTCTTTAGCAACGACATCTTCCAGGAACTCTACACCAAGATGACCGAAGCCGACGGCTTGATTTTGGGTTCGCCCACATATTCCGCCGACGTGTCTGCCACACTGAAGGCCGTGATGGATCGTGCCAGTGTGGTGAGCGACACAAATCCAGGTATGTTCCGCCACAAAGTTTGTGGCGCGGTTGCTGTGGCGCGACGTGGCGGTGCGATGAACGTCATCGACTCGCTCAATCATTTCTTCCTCAACAAAGAAGTCTACCTCGTTGGCTCCACCTACTGGAATATTGCCTACGGCCGCCTGCCCGGTGAGGCGCTGAAGGACGAAGAAGGTGTGGCGAACATGAAAAACCTCGGGCAGAACATGGCTTGGTTGCTGCAACGGCTTTGATAGAAAAAATATCAGACAAATCCCTCGCTATCAGATTGAATCTGGTGGCGGGGATTTTTGTTTGTCAGCGGCATGGTGCTTGAGTATTGAAAGCGCCTCGGCTGCAAGTGGGGAGATCGTTCTTAAAATGTGTGTTTCTGTTAAACCGTTCCAACAAATGTTTGTGGTCTGGTAAAAATGTTTGGAGGCAGAGGGGAATATTTGGTAATTTTGCACCGATAAACGAAAGGCTATATTTAAATTTATGTTCCACAATACTCCTCGGACGCTGACTCGCGCCATACCAATGAGCTACAACTTATTCTTACTCATCCTGTTGGCCATGCTCTCGGCCTTTGCCCCGTTCGTCACCGACATGTATTTGCCGTCTCTGCCGTCGATGGAAGTCTATTTCCACACGACGTCGTCGATGGTGCAGTTGGGCCTGATGTCGAGCATGGTTGGTTTGGCCATCGGGCAGATAATTTTCGGGCCGCTGAGCGACAAATATGGTCGTCGGCCTTTGCTCCTCGCCTCCATTTGGCTGTTTATTGTATCGACGGTGGCTTGCCTCGTTTCGCCCAGCATCATGTTTTTCGTGGCGATTCGTCTGTTGCAAGGTATCGGTGCGGCGGGCGGTGTGGTGCTCTCGCGCTCCATCGCGACGGACTATTATGAAGGCGCCCAGCTCGCAAAAATGCTTGCCATCATCGGTGCCATCAACGGTGTTGCCTCAGTTGCTGCGCCCGTCGTGGGCGGATTGATGACTGACTGGGCTGGGTGGCAAGGCATTTTTGTCGTTATCTTGTGTATCGGTTTGGCGCTTCTGGCTGGCTGCATTCGCTTCCGCGAAACCTTGCCCACTGAGCTCCGCTCCGACCGTAGTTTCTTCCACACCTTCGGCTCGTTCCTGACCATCGTGCGCAACCGCCGCTACATCTTCTACACCCTCCAACTGGCACTCGTGCAGGGCATACTTTTCGGCAACATCGCCTCCTCTCCCTTCATCGTGCAGCACCACTACGGCTTCTCGGCACTGATATTCAGTTTCTGCTTTGCCATCAATGCCCTGGTGCTTGGTTTGGGCGCAGCGGCTTCGGTCAAGTTCCGTACGAGCGAACTCTCCACCCGCGTCAGCAGCATTGCGATGTGCGTCATCTCGTTGGTGACCCTTGTCACCTTCATCCACGGGTGCAACTTCTGGATTTATGAAAGTCTGGTAACACTGATGATATTTGCCATGGGACTGTCGTTCCCGTCGTCCACGTCTCTCGCAATGAGCAGCGAACGCCGCCATGCGGGTAGTGCATCCGCCCTTCTCGGCGCCCTTTGTTTCGTCGTGGGCGGACTGGTGTCGCCACTGGTAGGTTTTGGCAACATGCTTGTGCCTACCGCCATCGTCTTTGTGGTTTGTGCCTTCGCCTCTCTTGCCTGCGCCCTCTATGCCGAGCGTCAGCGCGTGGAGGAATAACCCCAAAGTGCCGCAAGGAAGTTTTTGTCAAGAAGAATCTTTGTTGAGGCTAAATTTTGCCGGTCAATATCGTCTATTACAAGGATTTTCCTTAATTTTGTCCAGTCAGAGCAATTCAACCTAATTAATTTAACCTAGCATTATGGCAAACAAATTCAAGCCCGAAACGCTTTGCGTGCAGGCTGGCTGGACTCCGAAGAAAGGAGAACCCCGTGTATTACCCATCTATCAGAGCACAACTTTCAAATATGACACCAGCGAGCAGATGGCCCGTTTGTTCGACTTGGAAGATAGCGGCTATTTCTACACCCGACTGCAAAACCCGACCAACGATGCCGTCGCCGCCAAAATTGCAGCCCTCGAGGGCGGCGTTGCAGCGATATTGACGTCGAGTGGTCAGGCTGCAAACTTCTATGCCATCTTCAACATTTGTCAGGCAGGCGACCACTTTGTCTGCTCCTCCGCCATCTATGGAGGTACGTTCAATCTGTTCGGCGTGACGATGAAGAAACTCGGCATCGATGTGACTTTCATTAACCCCGACGCCAGTGAGGAGGAAATCAATGCGGCCTTCAAGCCCAATACCAAAGCGCTCTTTGGCGAAACTGTGGCAAATCCTTCGCTCGAGGTTTTGGACATTGAGAAATTTGCCCGCATCGCCCACAGCCACGGCGTGCCTCTGATTGTGGACAACACGTTCCCGACGCCAATCAACTGCCGCCCGTTTGAATGGGGCGCCGACATTGTGGTGCACTCTACCACCAAATACATGGACGGCCACGCCACGAGCGTAGGCGGTTGCATCGTCGACAGCGGCAACTTCGACTGGGAAGCCCACGCTGAGAAGTTCCCCGGACTCTGTACGCCGGACGAATCTTACCACGGCTTGACCTATACAAAAGCTTTCGGCAAGGGGGCTTATATCACCAAAGCCACAGCCCAATTGATGCGCGACCTCGGTAGCATCCCCAGTCCGCAGAATTCGTTCTTGCTGAATCTGGGACTGGAAACGCTGCACCTGCGCATGCCGCAGCACTGCAAGAACGCGCAGCTGGTGGCTGAATATTTGTCCAAGAATGAGAAAGTGGCATGGGTGAACTATTGCGGTCTCCCGGACAATAAGTTCTATGGTTTGGCGCAGAAGTATATGCCCAACGGGTCGTGCGGCGTGATTTCCTTCGGCTTGAAAGGCGGTCGCGACATCGCCATCAAGTTTATGGACTCGTTGAAGTTCATCGCCATTGTCACCCATGTGGCTGACGCCCGCAGTTGTGTGCTCCACCCCGCCAGCCACACCCATCGCCAGTTGTCCGACGAACAGTTGATGGAAGCTGGTGTTCGCCCCGACCTGATTCGTTTGTCGGTAGGCATCGAGAATGCGGAAGACATCATTGCCGACATTGAGCAGGCCCTCCACGCTTGAGCAAACGGCTTCAACTTAGGGGAACACTGATTCCCTAAACAGAAAATAATAAAGACTCCCGACAGCGCGGTGCTGTCGGGAGTCTTTTTAGTATCTGTATGATTCGGGCAATTAGGCCTGAACGTACTGCTCAACCTGTTCGGGGGTGAGGTTCATTACGAACGTGTGGTGCTTGGCCACTTCAGCGTCTACGAAGTTGGCGTAGACGTGTGCGCTCTTGCTGAACAGCTCGGGCGCCTCCGTAGCGTTGTGGAGCAGGAGGTGGAGCATGATGACGTCGGCGGCCATCTCAACGAGGTGGCGGGCGCAGAGGTCGTGGAAGTTCTGGTCGCCAGCTGCCTTGACGTAGGCGGTGGCTTCCTCAAACTTGTCTGCCATAGCCTTGGCGCGGGCCTGCAGGGGCTTCAATGCCTCGCTGACCTCGGCTGCCTCGAATTCGCGCATCTGTGCCAGATAACTGCCGTTGGTGACGTAGCGGATGGCAGCCACAACCTGCAACTGCGTCGTACCTTCGTAGATGGACGTGATGCGGGCGTCACGGTAGTAACGCTGGATGGGATAGTCCATCATGAAGCCCGAACCACCGTGAATCTGGATGGCGTCGTAGGTGTTCTGGTTGCAGTATTCCGAGTTCATACCCTTGGCCAGCGGCGTGAGGGCGTCTGCGAGTTTGGCATAAAGCTTCTGCTCCTTGCGCTCCTCGGGCTCGAGTTTGCGCTCGCGGGCAATGTCGTCGAGGGCTTTGTAGACGTCAACGTAGCGGGCGCACTGGTAGAGCAGGGCACGGCCGGCATCGAGCTTGGCTTTCATCAGTGCCAGCATGTCGTAGACGGCGGGGAAGTTGATGATTGCCTTGCCGAACTGCTCGCGGTCGCGGGCGTAGGACAGACCTTCGTTGTAGGCGGCCTGAGAGATGCCGACGCTCTGGGCAGCAATGCCGAGGCGGGCACCGTTCATAAGCGCCATGACGTATTTGATGAGGCCCAACTTGCGCTCGCCGCAAAGTTCAGCCTTGGCGTTCTTGTAGACCAGCTCGCAGGTGGGCGAACCGTGGATACCGAGTTTGTGCTCGATGCGGCGCACGTTGACACCGCCCTGGCGCTTGTCGTAGATGAACATGGAGAGGCCGCGGCCGTCGGTCGTGCCTTCCTCGGAGCGGGCGAGGACAAGGTGAATGTCGGCGTCGCCGTTGGTGATGAATCGCTTCACACCGTTGAGCAACCAGCAGCCCTCCTCCTCAGAGTAAGTGGCTTTGAGCATGACGCTCTGCAGGTCGGAACCGGCATCGGGTTCGGTGAGGTCCATCGACATCGTTTCGCCGGCGCAGACGCGCGGGATGAAGCGGGAGTGCTGGTCCTCGTCGCCAAATTCGTAGAGCGTTTCGATGCAGTCCTGCAAGCTCCAGATGTTGCCGAAGCCGGCGTCGCTGGCGGCTACGATTTCGGCGCACATCGTGTAAGGCGTGATGGGGAAGTTGAGACCTTCATACTTGCGCGGCATGGTCATGCCGTTCATGCCGGCCTTCACCATGGCGTCGAGATTGGCGGCAGTGCCGCTGGCGTAGTGCACGCGGTCGCCTTCGTGGTGCGGGCCTTCTACGTCCACGCCCTCGGCGTTGTCGGCAATCGTCGTGCCGGAGATTTCGCCCACGATGTCCAGCACGCGGTCGTAGCTGTCCATGGCGTCCTCAAAGTCGAGCGGGGCATAGTCGTAATTGTCCTTGTCGCGGAAGTTTCTTTCTTTCAACTCCACGATGCGCTTCATGAGCGGATGGTTCAGCTCAAATTTCAGCTCGGGGTGGTCAGTATAATTGTTTGCCATTGTTGTATTTGCTTATTTGCTGTTGTCCTTATAATATTTGATGAGCTTGGGCACCACTTCCTCAACCGAGCCGGTGATGATGTAGTCGGCAATCTGATTGATGGGCGCTTGGGGGTCGGTGTTGATGGAGATGACAATGCCGCTCTCCTTCATACCTGCCACGTGCTGGATGGCGCCCGAGATACCGCAGGCGATGTAGACCTTCGGGCGGACGGTCACACCCGTCTGGCCAATTTGCAGGTCGTGTTCGCAGAAACCGGCATCGACAGCGGCGCGGCTGGCACCGACTTCGCCGTGCAGTTCTTCAGCCAACTTGAAGAGGAGGTCGAAACCTTCCTTCGAGCCCACACCGTAGCCGCCGGCCACGATGATGGGTGCACCCTTCAGGTTGTTCTTCGCCTTCTCCACGTGGCGGTCGAGCACCTTCACCACATAGTCCGTTTCGGGAACAAACTTGGCAACGTCCTCATAGACCACTTCGCCCTTGTAGTCGTCGGCCACCTTTTCGGCCTTCATGACGCCGGAGCGCACGGTGGCCATCTGCGGACGGTGGTCGGGGTTGACGATGGTGGCCACAATGTTGCCGCCGAATGCAGGACGAATCTGATAGAGCAGGTTGTCATAGTGCTTGCCAGCCTTCTTGTCGTCGTAGTCGCCGATTTCGAGTGCCGTACAGTCGGCGGTGAGACCGCTCGTCAGCGACGAGGACACGCGCGGGCCGAGGTCACGGCCGATGACCGTAGCACCCATGAGGCAAATCTGAGGCTGTTCGGCCTTGAAGAGGTTCACGAGAATACTTGTGTGGGGCTTGGACGTGTAGGGGTAGAGACCTTCAGCGTCGAATACGTGGAGTTTGTCCACGCCGTAGCTGAGAATTTCCTTTTCCACCTTGCCCGTGATGCCGCTGCCGGCAGCGATGGCTTCGAGCTGAACGCCAAGCTGGTTGGCCAACTTGCGGCCTTTGGTGAGGAGTTCGTAAGAAACTTCCTCCACCGTGTATTTGTCAATTTCGCAATATACGAATACGTTGTTCATGAGTTATCCGGTTTTTAACCAATCGTGTGGCTGTTCAACAATTCAACTATCAGTCCCTCAACATCGCTGTCGCTGCCAGTGAGGCGCTTGCTCTCCTTGGCCTTGAAGACGATGTTCTGCACGGCCTTCACCTTTGTGGGCGAGCCTGCCAGACCGCACTGGTTCACGTCGCCGTCAACGTCGGCCACGCTCCACTGCGTCACGGTGAGGTAGGGCTTCTTCTCGTATTCCTCGGCGTAGGGCAGTTCGCCGGCAGGGCGTTCCATCGGCGCAGAGGCACGCTTGTACTTCATCACCAATTTGGCGTTGCGCGGGCGACAGGGCGCGGCGTTGCCGTTTACGGTCAGCACGATGGGGAGCGGAGCTTCCACGCGTTCGATACCGCCGTCGATGGTGCGGGTCACGGTGACCTTGCCGTCCTTCACGCTGTCTACGCTCGTTACGTAGGTCACCTGGTTGAGGTCGAGCTTCTGAGCCACCTGCGGACCCACCTGAGCGGTGTCGCCGTCAATGGCCTGACGACCGCCGATAACGATGTCGGGCATACCTATTTTCTTGATAGCCGTGGCGAGGGCATAGCTTGTAGCCAGCGTGTCGGCACCGGCAAAAGCGCGGTCGGTCAGCAGATAGCCGTTGTCGGCACCGCGATAGAGACCTTCGCGGATAACCTCGGTGGCACGGGGAGGACCCATCGTGAGAATACTGACTGTGGAACCGGGATTCTGGTCCTTAAGGCGCAGCGCCTGTTCGAGCGCGTTCAAATCCTCGGGGTTGAAAATGGCAGGCAGAGCGGCACGGTTGACAGTGCCTTCGGGTGTCATGGCATCCTTACCCACATTGCGGGTGTCGGGTACTTGCTTGGCTAGTACAACAATTTTCAAACTCATTTTTATATTATATAATATGGTGTTATTGGATATTTCTTTTGGGAGGCTGGAGGGCAGAACCGCCGGGCGCAGCCTTCTGGAAATCGGCCACAAAAGAGAAAGGTGTATGGTCGGGACACCTCGCATTTTTGCAAATTTGGCGTGGCAAATATAACGATTTATCCTAATACGTCAAAGTTACGGCACGCTTTTCACCCGATTTGTGCAGTTTGGGGACAGTTTTCCGACACCCCATAGCGGGGATTTTCGGCATAACCATTTTCCCCTGAGCAAACAAAAACTAGTCCTGAGCTTTTGGGTCAGAAGCTCAGGACTAATTTTAAATAGCCCTGGACTAATTTTCAAAAGCTTTGGTCGAGGTCTCGTTTCCCCGAGCCTAAGTTTGAAATTCCCCAATCGAAAAGGGAAAATTACTTGGCGCATCCTATTTTTGTGGGACAGTTTTGGGACGAACTGCACAATTATTTTCATAAACTCGCCAGCGAAACCCTGATGAACAGGCAGGAATGACCCAAATATCGGCTTCAAATGCCCATAAATGGACAAATCTTGCCCGTTGGCACAAACTTTTTGCAGATAAATTTTTGTCATTTTCGTTTTAGTCTTTATATTTGCGATTGAAAAGCGGAGTTTACAAGTGTTCCTTGGTGCTCTTCTCCAATTTTCAGTAGAACGTAAAAACAAATGACACATTAAAAAAGCGTTAATTGTAGTCGCCAAACTTGTGATGCAACTTATATTTGCCTATCTTTGCTCCCAATCTGAAAAGCCATGGGAGACCAAGTTTGCGGCTCTCAAGTCAAGTAAATAATACTCAAACACTTAAAATCTATAAACTTTTAATCTATTCAAAACAATGGCAACTACAAATGCTACTGCACCTAAGGGTGCACCCAAAGCTAAGAAGGAATCTGAAGGTTTCACTGGAATCAAATCCGGCTTTGCTGTAATTATCGCCTGCGCAGTGATCGCAGTATGTATCTACCTGTTCGTGTTCGGTATGGCAAGCAACTTTAAGGGCGACATCGGCGCTCCCTTCGCTTTCCTGTCTGAGGCTGAAGCTTTCGAGCCCGCAGGTCTTATCGGTACAGTCTACATGGGTGGTTTCGTGGTACCTATCATCTGGACCCTCCTCTTCACTGTAATCGCTTTCGCTATCGAGCGTTACTTTGCAATCCGCAATGCTTACGGTCGTTCCAGCCTCACCAAGTTTGTCGCTGACATCAAGGGCGCTCTCGAAAAGGGTGACCTCGTTCAGGCTCAGAAGTTCTGCGACGCTCAGCGCGGTTCTGTAGCCAACGTTGTTGGTGCTACGCTGAAGAAGTATAAGGAAATGGAAGAAAACACCGTTCTGACGAAGGAACAGAAGATTCTCGCCATCCAGAAGGAACTCGAAGAGGCTACGGCGCTCGAAATGCCTATGATGCAGGAGAACCTTCCGATTATCGGTACCATCGTAACGCTCGGTACTCTTATGGGTCTGTTCGGTACGGTATTGGGTATGATCAAGTCCTTCTCCGCTATGTCTGCTGGCGATGGTGGTACGGACTCCTCTGCTCTGGCTGTCGGTATTTCTGAGGCCCTCGTTAATACGGCTTCTGGTATTGCTACCGGTGCCCTCGCCGTTATTGCTTACAACTATTACACCAACAAAATCGACCGTCTGACCTTTAGCCTTGACGAAGTAGGTTTCTCTATCGTACAGACTTTCTCCGCAACTCACTAATCATAATTAAGGTATTTAAGACATGGGACGTTTTAAAATCAAAAAACAAGACACATTCATAGACATGACGCCTATGAGTGACGTCATGGTCCTGCTGCTTACCTTCTTTATGCTTACTGCGACGTTTGTAAAAGAAGAGCCTGTAAAGGTGAACACCCCAGGCTCGGTCTCCGAAATCAAAATCCCTACAAGTAACTTGATGACCATCTTCGTAGAGAAGAACGGCAAGATTTTCTTGAGCCTTGACACCCCCGAAGCCATGCGCAAAATGGCAGCTGAGGTGAACACAGACCAGAATGCCCTGATCGTCGAGAACATAGAGACTTTTGCCCAAGTACCAATGTTTGGTACTCCGTTAGACCAAGTAAACAGCTGGGTCGCCTTGGATGACAGAAATGCCTATCTGGCCAAGAATCCGGCGGCAGGTATTCCCTGCGACAGCGTCACCGACGAACTCCGCGTTTGGGTGAAGGCTGCCAATGACGCTATCGGCGATGACAAACTCCGTATCGCCATCAAGGCTGACAAGGCTACCTCTTACAAGGTAATTAAGAATGTAATGAACTCTTTGCGCAGTGTGGACAAGAACCGTTATAACCTTATAACGTCGCTGGCTGGCGCAGAACAATAATCGAATGTTATGGCAAAGAAAAGTGGCTCCAAACAAAAGAAAATGAACGCCCGCGTGGACTTCACGCCGATGGTCGACATGATCATGTTGCTCGTGACATTCTTTATGCTCTGTACCTCACTGCTGAAACCGCAGACGATGGAAATCTCAATGCCTTCTGATAAGGAAGACATCAAGGACGAGCAGCGCAACCAGGCCAAGGCCAGTGAAGCTGTGACCATTCTCATCGCCAGCGAAGACCGCATCTTCTACTTCGAAGGTAAGCCCGAAGAAGCCGCCCAGAACATGGTGGAAACCAAGTATGGCAAGGACGGACTTCGTGCATTCCTCATGGCGAAGAACGCAGCCGCTCAGTCGAAAGTTGCTGAGTTGAAGAAAGAGTTTGAAACGCGCGACATCAACGAAGAGAGTAAGAAGGAATATGCCGAACGACTCTCTACAATCAAGAGCTCGAAGGGTACGCCTACGGTAATTATCAAGGCCGCAGACAACTCTACCTACGACAACTTGATGAAAGTTCTGGACGAGATGCAGATTTGTAGCATCGGTAAGTACATGATTGATAATTTTACGGACAGCGACAGAGCGCTCTTGGAACCCAAGGGTGTGAAGTTTCCGCAGCAATAATATAAGCGAAGTATAAGATATGTCTAAAATCGATTTAATTTCACGCGGTTGGTGTGACATCGTGTTCGAAGGACGTAACAAGGACTACGGCGCTTATCGTATGCGTGCGAGAGCAGGTAGTCGCAACGTCCGCGCCCTGATTGTCCTCCTCCTTTTCATTGCAGCCATTGGCGTAATTGTCGGTGTGAACGCAGTGGTCAAGGAATTGGCCAACAGAGGAGACCTTCAGGAGGACGGCGCCATAGAATTGCAACAGCTCAAGAAGGAAGAACCGAAGAAGAAGGAAGAGAAGAAGATCGAAATCAAGTACGAAGAGCCTCAGAAGCAGAAAGTACAGGTTAAGGCTTCTATCCAGTTCACGGTTCCTAAGATTGAGGATGACGCTTTGGTAAATGAGAACAAGGAAGTAAAGAGCCAGGATCAGATTACCAAGAGCAATATCTCCATCGCAGCCCAGGACTATGCTGGTGACGGTAAGGGAGGTATCAATATTGACGACTTGAAAGACAACCAGCAGGCAGGTGGTACTTCTGTACCCGAGGACGAGATTCTGGATAACAGCATCGTAGAAGTCCAGGCTACCTATCCCGGTGGCGAAGCTGCCCTTCTGAAGTTCATCAGCGATAACCTGGTTTACCCCAGCATCGCTCAGGAACAGGAACTCCAGGGTACCGTAGTAGTCCGCTTCCGTGTGGAGAAGGACGGTTCTATCGGCGAGATTGTCATCAAGAAGAGCTTGTCTAAGGAGTGCGACCAGGCTGCCGCTACGGTGGTCAGCAAGTTGCGCCGCTTTACCCCGGCTCGTCAGCAGGGTCATCCCGTTCCGGTTTGGTTCACCTTACCTATCCGCTTCAGAATCCTCTAATTTAAACAGAGTAAGCAAAAATGAGAACACTTTGGCTTTCATTAGCTGTAGTGTGCATCTCTCTAACCACCTCGTGTGGAAATCATCGGAAGCCCGCCGACTGGCGGACTTCCGATGATGTGCATATTGCAGTAGACGAAACTTTCCGCGACATCATGGCTGAGGAATTGGAGACCTTCGGACTGATAAACCCCGAGGCCACCATGAAGCCTGTGTATTGCAGTGAGGACTCGGCCCTCCGCCTCCTGCTTATGGACAGCGTGCGCTGCTGCATCGCCACGCGCAAGCTGACCGACAACGAGGAGAAGATTGTGGCGAGCCACAACCTCGGCGTCAAGCAAGCGATGATTGCCCACGACGCCTTCGCCCTCATCGTCAACAAAGAGAACCCCGACACCCTCATTTCGGTGGACGAAATCCGCGGCATCGTGTCGGGAAAAATCACCAAGTGGGAGCAGTTGAAGCACTCTAGCAAGACCGGCGAACTGAAGTTCGTCTTCGACAATTCGGGCTCGAGCACCGTGCGCTACATGCGCGACTCTTTGCTCAACGGCGAGCAGGTGAGTGGCAACGTCTATGCCCAGGGCACCAACGAAGCCGTCATCGAAGCCGTCAAGGAGAACCCCGACATCATCGGTGTGGTGGGTGCCAACTGGCTCAAGGGGAGCAGCGACACCGTCCTCACCTCGTTCGAGAACCTCGACGTCAAGGTGTTGAAGGTGAGCCGCAAGCCCGCAGAGGGCGAGGAAGAAATAGGGTGGAAGCCCTACCAGTATCGCCTCCTCACTGGCGACTATCCGCTCATCCGCTCCGTCTATATCATCCTGACCGACCCGCGTGTCCGCTCTTACACCAAGACCTTCTTCTTCTTCTTGAAGGGCCAGAAAGGACAGACCATCATCTGCAACGGTTCGCAGATGTTGCCCTACACGCCAGTGCAGTACAAGTCGGTCACGGCCGAGTAAGGGCAGAAACGAGATATTCTTCGGGTCGAAGAAGACTCGCAAAAAATTGAACAAACAAAGGGGAAAGCCTGATTTGCGCTTTCCCCTTTGTTTTTCTTAATCCTTTTACAAAAAATAGTGTGTAAAGTCTTGCAGTGTTCGGATTTATGCTTAATTTTGCAGGGTTATTTATGTGCAGAATTTTCATGCTCAGCCGAACCCTACGGCTTGTATATTGAAGAACAAAGAAAACAACAATATAGTTATAATGAAAAATTTGATTAAAAAGTTGGCGTTCTCCGCTTTGCTGCTCGTCGGTGTGGGGAATGCACAGGCACAGAATGGCTATGAAGTGCCGACCATCAATCCGGAGTATGCCACCATGGCTGATGAAATCATCGGTATGCAGTTGTCCGACCCGGACAAGGCAAACAAGCAGTTCACTAAGCTGCTCCGTAAGATACAGAAGAGCAAGGAAGACCTTTTGAGCGTTGGTCAGTACTTCCTGGACAAGAACATTTATCCTTGTGCCAACCAGTGTGCCAAGCAGCTCTATACCCTCGACCCGACCTACATCCCCGGTCTGATGTTCAACGGCGAGGTTTGCATGCTCCGCAAGGACTACGGTGCTGCAGGTCAGAAGTTCGACGAGGTACTTACGGTGGATTCCACCTACGTGCCCGCCCTGAAGCGCAACGCCTTTGTGTACAAGAACATCAACCCGCACGTAGCCATCGAAATGCTCGAGCGCATCAAGAACGTTGAGCCCTCCAATGTGTCTGCCGACAAGGAGCTTGGTGACATCTACTACAACCTCGATGAATTCAAGAGCGCCGTCGCCAGCTACAAGTCCTACTTCGACGCCCAGACGCAGAATGACTCCACCGACATCCGTGCCGCAGAGAACTACCTCCAGTCGCTCTATGCCACCCAGTCCTTCATGGACCTCGCCCAGCTCGTAACCCGTTTCGAGAAGTTGGACGGCAAAGACATGGTCTTCAAGCGTATGAAGCTCTTCGCCGCTGTGGAGAACTACGAACTCGACCTCGCCGAGCAGGCTATGGGCTATATCTCCAACAAGGAGTACCCCGATAGCTTCTACCTCTACCTCGACTACGCTTATGCCGCCAACCTGCTGACGGAACTCGCCGACATCCCCGGCGCTATCGGTTACTACGAATTGGCCCTCAAGCGCGACTCCACCAAGGTGTCGGGCTACAAGGAACTCGCCAACCTCTATCGCCGCAACCGCCAGATTTCGGAAGGCATAGAGACCTATAAGAAGTACATCCACGCCCTCGGCGAAAACGTACAGCTCTCCGACTACTTCGGTCTTGGTCAGCAGTACGTCGCTGCCAGCCAGCAGGCCGACATTACGCCCGAGGAGAAGGCCAAGTACGTGCAGGAAGGCGACTCCATCTTCCTCGCCATCCTCGCCGAGAAGCCAGATAGCTACCAGGCTGTTCTCATGCGTGCCGCCATCAACATCACCGACGGCTCCGTGCCCGAGGACAACGTGAAAGCCCTCTATGAAGAGGCCCTCACGATGATGGAAGGCAAGGAAAATACCGAAGCCGGTAAGCTCCAGGCCTTGCGTTACCTCGCCTTCTACGCTGTTCAGAAGGACCAGTTGGAAGACGCCCGCAAGTACACCGACGAAATCCTCGTCATTGAACCGGAGAACGCTTTCGCCAAGCAGATTGACACCTATCTCAAGTCGCTCGAGCAGTAAGCATCTCCCTAAAGGTACACATATATAAAAAGCGCCCCAGTTTCGCCTGAGGCTGGGGCGTTTTTATGCACAGAGCCCTTGTGGCGCGACCAAAAGCAAGACTTTGACCAAAAAAGTAAGGCCTTTTTTATGGCTTATCATATTTATTGGCTATCTTTGCACAGA
Organism: Bacteroidales bacterium; assembly: GCA_030531095.1. Classification (GTDB taxonomy): domain Bacteria; phylum Bacteroidota; class Bacteroidia; order Bacteroidales; family Bacteroidaceae; genus Alloprevotella. Next base: position 15,566 of record JAUNOO010000008.1, on the reverse strand, counting down.
AGTATGGGCTGCATCCTGTCCGCCTTTATTTCTGTGAAAGACCAAGCGCAGTCCGCGCGCCTGTTCTAAAATAGGAAATACATATCAATCATCTAATAATAATCAACCTATGAAGATTAACAAAATCTTAGTGTTAGCTCTCGCTGCCGCATTCTCTTTCGGCGGTCAGATGGCCAACGCCCAATCTCTCTCGTCCTCCACAACGTGGCATTGGGACAAGGGTACAATTGTAGTTGACACCCCAGAGCGTCCTGCTGGTCAGGAAGACGTAGTGGGTCTTACAGTTCCCAAAATCCAGACAGTGCGCGTGGCCTTCGTCGGTCTCGGTATGCGTGGTCCTGGTGCCGTAGAGCGTTTCACCTACATCCCCGGTGTGGAAATTGTAGCTCTTTGCGACTATGTTGAAGCCCGTGCCGAGGCTTGCCAGGCTTATCTGAAGAAGGCAGGTCTTCCCCCCGCAGCCATCTATTCCGGCGAAAAGGGTTACGAAGAACTCTGCAAGCGTCCCGACATCGACCTCGTTTACGTTGCCACCGACTGGGACCACCACTTCCCCGTAGCCAAGTGCGCTATGGAGAATGGCAAGAACACCGCCATTGAGGTGCCCTCTGCCATGAACCTCGAGCAGTGCTGGGAACTCATCAATCTTTCTGAGCAGACCCGCAAACACTGCATGATTCTCGAGAACTGCTGCTACGACTGGTTCGAGCTCAACACGCTCAACATGGCCCAGCACGGCGTGTTCGGCGAAGTGCTGCGCGCCCAGGGTGCCTACATCCACAACCTCGACGACTTCTGGAACTACTATTGGAGCAATCCTGCCAACGACCCCGACAAGCTCGGCTGGCGTCTGAAGTACAACATGGAGAACCGTGGTGACGTCTACGCTACCCACGGCCTTGGCCCCGTTGCCCAGGCACTCGACATCCACCGCGGCGACCGCATGAAGACCCTCGTGGCAATGGATACCAAGTCGGTTCACGGCAAGGAACTCGTTGAAAAGAAGACCGGCCAGAAGTGCGAAAACTTCCGCAACGGCGACCAGACCACGACCCTCATCCGCACCGAGAACGGCAAGGTCATCGAGATTCAGCACAACGTCATGAATCCCCAGCCCTACAACCGCCTCTATCAGTTGACAGGTAGCAAGGGCTTTGCCAACAAGTACCCCATGCGCGATGCCGAGAACGGTTGCGGCTATGCCCTCGATAAGTCTCAGATGGCCGCCGCTGGCGTTCAGCCCAAAGTAGACAACCTGAGCAGCCACGGCTATATGCCCCTCTCCGAGCAGCTGGCACTCACCCAGCAGTATCTCTCCCCGATTATCAAGAAGTACGGTTCTTTGGCCAAGGAAGTAGGTGGTCACGGCGGTATGGACTTCATGATGGACAGCCGTCTCGTTTACTGCCTCCAGAACGGTCTGCCTCTCGACATGGACGTTTATGACCTCGCTGAATGGTGCTGCCTCGCCGAACTCGGTACGCTGTCTATGGACAACAACTGCGCTTCCGTGGCATTCCCCGACTTCACCCGCGGTCACTGGAACGAAGTGAAGGGCTACAAGCACGCCTTCGCTGCAGCCGACGATGAAAAGGCTGTTGAGGACCAGGCCAAGGCTACGACGGAAGCTCAGAAGGCTGCCGTAACGAAGACCGACATCTGGACGCTCTACGACAACCTGAAGAAGGCTGAAGCCGGTAGCAAGGCTCAGAAGAAGGCCCAGAAGGCTTACGACAAGGCTGCTGCCGCTGTGAAGGCCGCCGTAGTTGCTTCCACCCAAACGAAGAAGAAGTAAACTCGAGTCTTATTTCTAAGGTACACTAATATTGGGGCTGTGTCAGAAAGCAAATTTCTGGCTCAGTCCCTCTTCTTTTGCTTTTGCAGCCCCCTCCATTCCCCTCAGAAATAGCGAAAAAAGCCTGCCTCATTTTGCCGTTCCGCCCGATTGTACTAACTTTGTCCTCGCAAATTCAAATACATTGCGCCCGTCGCCTTTCCGAGACTATGGAAAAGGTTGGCAGACACAAACTAATTGACTTATAATCAATGGCAAAAGAAAAAGTAATATTGACTGGCGACCGTCCCACAGGCCGCCTGCATATAGGACATTACGTCGGTTCGCTCCGCCGTCGCGTAGAGTTGCAGAACGCTGGCGACTACAAGAAGATGTTCGTCTTCATCGCCGACGCTCAGGCCCTCACCGACAACATGGACAACCCCGAAAAGGTGCGCCAGAACGTCATCGAGGTCGCCCTCGATTACCTTGCCTGCGGCCTTGACCCCGAGAAAGTCACGCTCTTCATCCAGAGCCAGATACCCGAGCTGTGCGAACTCTCGTTCTACTATATGGACCTCGTCAGCGTCAGTCGTTTGCAGCGCAACCCGACGGTGAAGACCGAAATCCAGATGCGCGGCTTCGAGAGCAGCATCCCCGTCGGTTTCTTCACCTATCCCATCAGCCAGGCTGCCGACATCACCGCCTTCAAGGCCACAACTGTGCCCACCGGTGAGGACCAGAAACCCATGATAGAGCAGGCCACCGAAATCGTCCGCCGCTTCAACTACATCTACGGCGAAACCCTCGTTGAGCCCGCCATTCTGCTCCCCGACAACGCCGCCTGCCTCCGCCTGCCCGGCACCGACGGCAAGGCAAAAATGTCGAAGAGCCTCGGCAACTGCATCTACCTCTCCGAGACGGCGGACGAAGTGCAGAAGAAAGTCATGTCCATGTACACTGACCCCGAGCACATCCACGTCTCCGACCCCGGCCACCTCGAGGGCAACACCGTGTTCACCTACCTCGACGCCTTCTGCCGACCCGAACATTTCGAGCGCTACCTGCCCGACTATCCCAACCTCGACGAACTCAAGGCCCATTATCAGCGTGGCGGTCTGGGCGACATGAAGGTAAAGCGCTTCCTCAACAACATCCTTCAGGAAGAGCTAGAGCCCATCCGTCAGCGCCGCAAGGAGTTTGAGAAAGACATCCCCGCCATCTACGACATGCTGCATCGTGGCTGCGAAGATGCTCGTGCCGTCGCCGCCGACACCCTCGACGACGTGCGCCGCGCCATGAAGATAAACTACTTCGACGACGCCGAGCTCATCGCTGAGCAGGCCAAGCGTTTCAAGGAAAGCGCAGAGTAAGTGAGGGGTTGAAGGACCAACAAATCGGCCGGAATAGGGGAGGGCATCCGTGAAAAAGACCCCTCAACCCGCTTTTGTGCAGAGAGTTTGTGGAAAAATAAGGCTGTGGCTTTGCCATAACAAAAATATTGCCTAAATTTGCACCCCGAAGTTGTGGCCTACCCGACGGTTAAGGCTGCGGCACAAACATCCAGCGTTCAGAATAATAAAATAAAAACAGCATACCACAATGAAAAGAACATTCCAACCTCACAACAGAAAGAGAAACAACAAGCATGGTTTCCGTCAGCGCATGCTGACCGCTAATGGCCGTCGCGTTCTGGCCGCTCGTCGTGCCAAAGGCCGCAAGAAATTGACCGTATCCGACGAAGTACACGGCAAGAAGTAAAGAATTCCTCTTCGCTGAGAGGTTTCGCGAAAAATATAAACGGGAGAAGAAAAGGTTTTTTCTGATAGAGCCTTTTACTTCTCTCGTTTTTTTGTATTAACTTTGTCCCAACTCTGGCGGTACATCCGCATGTCCGCCGCAGCGCATCGCGTTTCCCTTTTCGGGGTGGCGCAATTTAACGCAACCATACGACATGACACTATCCACATTCTTCAGAAAACTCTTCAGCCCCTTCATGCTCGGCAACTGTCTGGGCGTGGTGGTGGCGGCTGTTGTAGTGTTCTTCGGCTTCCTCTATTACTTGCAGTGCTACACCGACCACGGCGACAGCGTCACGGTGCCCAACCTTCGCGGTCAGCGCCTCGACGTGGCACAGCAGAAACTCGAGGCCATCGGTCTCGGCGCCAGAGTGGTCGATACGGGCTACGTCGATACTTATGTGGGTGACGTCGTGCTCGAGCAGACCATCCGTCCCGGCGAACACGTCAAGACGGGCCGCATCGTCGAACTGACCATCAACGCCGCCAGCGCCCGCGCCATCGCATTGCCCATGCTGGCGGACAACTGTTCGCGCCGCGAAGCCGAAGCCAAACTGAAGGCGCTCGGATTCAAGAGCGTGCGCGTCGAGTATATACCCGGCGACCAGGATTGGGTCTATGACGTCAAGATACACGGCAAGTCGGCAGTTCCCGGCGAACGCGTCCCCGTCACGACCCTCGTCACGCTCGTCATTGGCGACGGCGTAGTGGAAGAAGAATATAACGGCAGCGACACGCTCGACACCTATTACCTGGACGACGAAATCGGGACGGACAGCTATAGCGACATACCCCTATGACGGTGCTCGACGAACTCAACAACCAGAGTCTGCAAGACGAACTTCTCGATGACGGTGAAGACGAGAATAGTGCGCTCTACGAGCATTTCCGCGTCGTAGCCGACCGCGGTCAGCAGTTGCTCCGCGTCGACAAGTTCCTCCTCGACCATCTGCCCGACACCTCGCGCAACCGCATCCAGCTTGCCGCCCGTGCGGGCTTCATCCACGTCAACGGCCAGCCCGTCAAAAGCAACTACCGCGTCAAGCCGCGCGATGTCGTCACCCTGCTCCTCGACCGCCCGCGCTACGAAAATAAAATCGAGCCGGAAGACATTCCCCTTGACGTGGTCTATGAGGACAGCGAACTCATGGTCATCAACAAGCCCGCCGGCCTCGTCGTCCATCCCGGTTGCGGCAACTATACGGGGACGCTCGTCAATGCCATCGCCTGGCACCTGCGCGACAATCCCCACTACGACCCCAACGACCCTGGTGTGGGGCTCGTCCACCGCATCGACAAGGACACCTCCGGCCTGCTCGTCGTCGCCAAGACGCCCGACGCCAAAACGAAACTCGGCGTGCAGTTCTTCAACAAGACCACGCGCCGCCGCTATAACGCCCTCGTTTGGGGCAATCTTGCTGACGACGAAGGGCGCATAGAGGGCAACATTGCCCGCAACCCACGTGACCGCCTGCAGATGGCCGTCTTCCCGCCCGATTCCGAGGTCGGCAAGCACGCCGTCACCCACTATCGCGTCCTCGAGCGCTTCGGCTACGTCACCCTCGTGGAGTGCATACTCGAAACTGGGCGCACCCACCAGATTCGCGTCCACATGAAGCACATCGGCCATCCGCTCTTCAACGACGCGCGCTACGGCGGCGACCAAATTCTGCGCGGCACGCAGTCCGGCAGCTACACGGCTTTCATCCGCAACTGCTACGCCCTCTGCCCGCGTCAGGCACTCCACGCCAAGACCCTCGGCTTCCAGCACCCCACCACGGGCAAGGAGATGGACTTCACCTCCCCCCTGGCGGACGACATGGCGGCACTGCTCGACCGCTGGCGCACCTATTCCGCGGGCTTGAAATGAGCGGGCAAAATACTTAGCACAAACAACTATCCAAATACAAGTCTCAAACTTAAAGACAAAAATGAAAAGAACTATTGCAATTGTGGCCGGCGGCGACTCTTCAGAGCACGACGTGTCAATGCGAAGCGCCGAAGGCATTCTCTCATTTATGGATGCCCAGAAGTACGACTGCTATGTCGTAGAGATAAAGGGCCAGAACTGGAAGGCCCACTACAAAGGCGAAAGCTGCCCCATTGACCGCAATGACTTCTCGTTTACGGCCACCGACGGCCACCACACCTTCGATTTCGCCTACATCACCATCCACGGCACACCGGGCGAGAACGGCATCCTTCAGGGCTACTTCGACCTCATCGAGATGCCCTATTCCACCAGCAACGTCCTCATCGAGTCCCTCACCTTCAATAAGTTCGCCCTCAACAACTTCCTCCGCTCCTTCTCCGAAGTCAACGTTGCTGAGTCGTTCCTTCTGCGCAAGGGCTACCCCATGCCCGACGACGACACTCTCATCGCCCACTACGGCTTGCCCTGTTTCGTCAAGCCCAACGCCGGCGGCAGCAGTTTCGGCGTCACGAAGGTGAAGAGTGCCGACGCCCTCCGTCCCGCCATCGAGCGCGCCATGATGGAGAGCGACGAAGTCATGGTCGAGAAGTTGATAGTAGGTCGCGAAATCACTTGCGGTTGTTACGCCAAGGGAGAGGAAATAGTCATCTTCCCCATCACCGAAGTCGTCACCTCCGAAGAGTTCTTCGACTACGAAGCCAAGTACAACAACAAGTCTCAGGAAATCACCCCCGCCCGCATCTCCGCAGCCACCGCCAAGCGCGTCAGTGAGCTCACCGCCCACATCTACTCCCTGCTCGGCTGCTACGGTCTCATCCGCATCGACTACATCATTTCGGGCGAGGACGGCAACGAGACCATCAACCTTCTCGAAATCAATACGACGCCCGGCATGACCACCGCCAGCTTCATCCCGCAGCAGGTGCGTGCCGCAGGGCTCGACATCAAGGACGTCCTTTCCGACATCGTCGAAGGCCGTTTCCAAAACTAATATCCACCCCAATCCCACCGCGTTATGAACATCCCTGCCGAATTTGACGAAATCCGCCCCTATCAGCCAGAGGAAATGGCAGCGGCTTTCGACCGTCTCCTGGCCGACCCGCAGTTTTGCGGCATCTTGCAGTCGCTCTTCAAGGGCGTGCCCCTCGAAGCCCTCAAGGCCCAGTTCTACACCTGCAAGGACACGCTCGACTTCCAGAAGAAGTTCATCTACGCCATCGTGAAGGATATCCTGGCCAAGTACGCCACAGCCTGCGACATGGACGCCGCCGCGCTGCCCGACCGCTCAGCCAACTACACCTTCATCTCCAACCACCGCGACATCGTCCTCGACGCCGCCTTCCTCGACGTCCTCCTGCTCGAGAACGGCTTCTCCACCACCGTCGAGATAGCCATCGGCGACAACCTCCTCATCCAGCCCTGGATAGAGACCGTCGTCAAGCTCAACAAGTCGTTCATCGTCAAGCGCAGCGTCGTGCTTCGCGAAATGCTCCAGGCCAGCCGCCTCATGAGCCGCTACATGCACTTCGCCGTGCAGGAGAAGCACGAAAACCTCTGGATAGCCCAGCGCGAAGGTCGCGCCAAAGACTCCGACGACCGCACGCAAGAGTCCGTCCTCAAGATGCTCGCCATGGGTGGCGAGGGCAGTCCCCTCGAGAGCCTCAAGCAACTCCACCTCGTCCCCCTCGCCATCTCCTACGAGTTCGACCCTTGCGACTACCTCAAGGCCAAAGAGTTCCAGCAGAAGCGCGACAATCCCGAGTTCAAGAAGAGCAAGGCGGACGACATGCTCAATATGCAGACCGGCATCTTCGGTTTCAAGGGGCGCATCCACTACGAGCCCGCCGCCGACGCCAATACGTGGTTAGACGAGTATGCCGACCAGCCCAAGGGGCAATTCTTCGGCGCAGTCGCCGCCCGTATCGACCGCGAAATCCATCGCCGCTACAGGCTCTACCCCAACAACTACCTCGCCGCCGATTGGCTCGACGGCACCACGCGTTGGGCGGACCACTACACCGCAGCCGATAGCGACCGCTTCGCCCAATACCTCGCCGGCCAGTTGGCGAAAATCGACCTCCCCGGCAAGGACGAGCCCTTCCTCCGCGAGCGCATCCTCACGATGTACGCCAATCCGTTGAAGAACCAAGTCAAGGCCCAGTCATGAGCCACCTCCGTCGCCCACATATCCGTCTGCGCCTTGCCGCCCTCCTTCTCGTCCTAACCGCTCCCCTTGTGGCGTGCAGCGATGACGAAGAAGTCGCTAAGTCCTTCCGTCAGGACCTTGCCGAAATCGTCACCGATGCCGACGGCGTGCAGCGCTACCTTGTGCGCGACGACGGCGACACCCTCCTCGTCACCAATGGGGCGGCGCGCAACGTCCTCAGCCCCGACACCGTCTACCGCGTTCGGGCGCTCTATACGCTCAACGACCAAGGTGCCGAAGTCTCCACCCTCACGTCCGTTTTCTCGCCCAATCCCGTCGAGATGACCTCGTCAGTCGTCCTGCGCGATTCCCTCTCCCTCGACGCCATCTGGCGCGGCGGCCGCTATGTCAACCTCCTCGTCAGCTACAAGTCCGGCGGCATCAACCATTCCGCCGCCTTCATCGACAACGGCATCGTCACCAGCCCCTCCGGCACGCGCCTCCTCCGCCTCACGCTCTACCACTCCAACAACGGCGACCGCGAGTACTACACCCAGCAGGTCTACATGTCCTGCCCCCTCTACAACTACGCCGACCAACTCACGTCAGGCCGCGACTCCATCGAGTTCACCGTGACCACCTACGACGGCACCGTTAAGCACCGCTTGCCCTATTGAGGCATCGCCCTCGTCAAGCCCTCCGCCCCACGCTTTGCCGTTTTTGAGGCAAAAGGATTTGGGGCAAAATCTTCCCCCTCACCGACACACTAAACAGATAGCCAACACATATCGTATGGAGAAGATAAACTTCCAGCCGCTGAGCTTCCAGTTCAAAGACGTCATCCAGTCCAGCGTCTACGATACCGAATGCCGGAACTGCGACCTCAATTTCATGAACCTCATGAGTTGGCGTTTCCTCTACGACACACAGGTTGCCGTCCACGACGGTTGGCTCCTCTTCCGTTTCAAGGCCAGCGGCCACAACGCCTACCTCGCCCCCGTTGGGCGCGGCGATTGGCACGCCATCCTCAGCGCCCTTCTCCACGATGCCGAAGCGCAGGGCGAACCCTTCCTCATGCTCGGTGTCTGCGAAAACGCGTTGACCTACCTCGAAGCCGCCATGCCCGGCTACTTCTACGCCACCGCCGACCGCGCCTATACCGATTATATATACGCGCGCGAGGCACTGGCGTCGCTTGCCGGAAAGAAACTCCAGCCCAAGCGCAACCACGCCAACCGCTTCTCCGCCCGATACCCCAACTACGTCTACGAGCCCCTCACTCCCGCCGTCTTCGACGAGTGCCTGCAACTCGAGGCGCAATGGAGTGCACAGAAATCCGAGAACAGCACCCGGCTAAGCTACGCCGAGGAGCGTCGTTCCATGCAGTTCGTCCTCCAGCATTGGGATGCCCTTGGCGGACTTGGCGGTGTGCTCCGCGTCGACGGGCGCATGGTCGCCTTCACCTTCGGCGCCCCCATCAATTACGACACCTTCGACGTCTGCGTCGAAAAGGCAGACATCGACTACGACGGCGCCTATGCCGTCATCAACCGCGACTTCGTCCGCCACATCCCCGAGCGCTACGTCTACATCAACCGCGAGGAAGACCTCGGCATCGAAGGCCTCCGCCGCGCCAAACTGTCCTATCAGCCCGCCCTCCTGCTCCACAAGTACACCGTGATGACCAAGCACCCCTTCGCGGGGCATTACGAGGAAGCCCGGGCATAGCCCAAACCTATACCTATATATTTCGCACGCGTATATGCTATTGACCAAAGAAGAAATCCAACAGCAGACCCGTGAACTCTGGAAAACCTGTTTCAACGACAGCGAGGAGTTCATGGATATCTATTTCGACGAAAAATATTCCGATGCCGTCAACCACACCCTCCGTCCCGACGGCCGCGTCGTGGCAGCCATGCAGTTGCTGCCCTACCGCATGACGTTCTACAACAACATCCTCCACGCCGGCTACGTCTCCGGACTCTGCGTCCACCCCGACTACCGCCGCCGCGGCCTCGCCTCGCAGCTCTTGCGCGAGGCGCACCGCAAACTCTACAAGCAGGGTGGGGCGCTCAGCTTCCTCATTCCCGGCAGCGACGAACTCCGCCACTACTACGAGCGCATGCAGCACGGCGCCTACTGGACGTCCACCTTCCGCCTCGAAACTGAAGTGGAGGATAGCGGCATCACCGACGACAGCCTCACCATCAGTCAGCCCGACGAGTGGGGCACGGACCTCTACGTCTTCTACCGCCGCAATGTCGTGCAGGACTTCATGCTCCACCCCGCCGAGAACGACTTCTTCGCCGCCCTCGCCGCGTGCGACCTCGAGAACGGCTACGTCCTCGTCGTCTGCCGCAAGAACCGCATCGTCGGTCTCACGCTAGCCGTGCCTGAAGCCGACGGCCGCGTCTTCCTCCGCTCCACGCTCTCTGCCGACTTCGCCGTCAAGGACCTCGTCGTGCGCCACCTCAAGCGCGAGTGTGGAGTCGACAAAATCTATATGCGCGTACCCGTCGGCGGCGACACAGAAGGCGCACAGCCCTATGCCATGGCACGCGTTGTCAACGTCGAACGCTTCTTGCGCGCCGTCGTCCACGCCAATCCCGAGTTCAAGATACACATCGGCGTCGACGGCGACCTCGACGTCCCCGAAAACAACGGCTACTACCTCGTCCGCGACGGCAAAGTCACCATCACCGACCGCCGCCCCGGCGACATCGTCACCCCAGGTGGCCTCGCCGCCCTCTTCCTCGGCTCACAGCCCATGCGTTGCGAAATGATGCTCGACGAATAAAACCGCCTAAACCCCTAACCCTTATGACCCGCAAAACAATCCTCCTTCTCGCCCTCGCTGCCCCCGCCCTGCTCAGCGCGCAGCAGGTCGCCGACCTCGGACAGGTTTCCCTCTCCAAGTGGAACATCGGCTCAGCCCAGTTCAGCGGCATTGCGCCCCTCGGCGACAACCGCTATGCCATGGTCAGCGACAAAGAACCCACCGACGGCTTCTTCACCTTCCGCATCGACCAGAACACCACCACGGGCGAAGTCGCGAGCGTCTACCTCGAAGGCTTCTACGGCAACGCCAATCCCACCGTCGACTCCACCGGCATATCCGTACGCGACTGTGAAGGCATCGCCTATTTCCCCACCGCCGGCACCATCTTCATCAGTGGCGAAGGCGACCAGGCCATCCTCGAGTACGGCATGGACGGACAGCCCACAGGGCGCCGCCTCAATGTCCCCGCCATATTCGGCGTTGACAACATCGTCCACAACTACGGATTCGAAGCCCTGTCCTACGATGCCACCACAGCCCGTTTCTGGACCACCACCGAGAGCACGCTCAAGAGCGATGGCAATGCCGCCGGTCCGTCGCATCCCGAGGCGCAGAACCTCCTCCGCCTCCAGAGCTTCGACAACAACCTCCAGCCCGTCGCCCAGTACGCCTACCGCATGGATCACGGCAAGAACAGTGACTATGGCAAAATCTATGCCTACGGCGTGCCCGAAGTCACCGCACTCCCCGACGGCCGCCTCCTCGTCCTCGAGCGCGAAGCCGACGTTTCCAACGGCTACCTCAGTTCAGAAGTCAACTGCAAAATATTCCTCGTCAACCCCACCCAGGGCTGGCAGATAGATTCCTCCACCAACCTCCAGCAGCTCGACGCCAACCGCTTTCTCGTCAAGACCCTCATCCACAGTTTCACCACAAAGCTCACCCCCTTCAAGCAAACCTTCGCCAACTACGAAGGCATGTGCCTCGGCGCAAAACTCCTTGATGGCAGCCAGACCGTCCTCCTCGTCAGCGACTCCCAGGGCGGCTACGGCAAAGGTCCCGTCCACCTCAAAGACTACATCCGCGTACTGATACTCCCCGCAGTGATGTAAGTGCAAGTCCAAAGCAGTCTGATAAGGCGGCGTGGCTGTGTCCAAATGCAAGTTTTGGATGCAGCCCCGCCGCTTTCTTTTGTGTGAATAAACCTCCCCGCAGTAACAATTCTAGTGTTCACAAAAAAATAGCGTGTCTTACCGCGTCAACCCCTTTGTTTTTTACGTCACCCCCTTAGGTTTTTGCTTCAATCCCTTTCCTTTTCGCGCGAGGCCCATTGCTTTCTGCATGAAATCCGCAAGCAATCCGCCGCCCCATTTGCCATCTGTGGTAGGGTAGGGGGTAAAACATATTATTGCGTGGTGCGTAGGGTATGTGGGGATGGTATGGGGAGTGTTGGGTGTAGAGTGGAAGACATTTATTGCGCCCTCAGCGGAAATAACTCTTACAGAGTGAAATAATCGATGGATTCTTTTGTCAGTTCGCAAGTTTTTTACACCTTTGTGGTCGGAAAAAAACGCTTTTATTCCGACCAAAAATAAGTTAAATATAAGATGCAAAGCACTGTATTACATCAGGTTAAAAGAGAGGTGACGCGCGCAAAATATGGTGCGGTGTTATTCACTTCTTCATTTCCTCAATTTGATGCGGAATATGTGGCTAAACTTCTTGCACAATTTGAGAAAGAGGGTCTGATTACGAGAATCGCCAAAGGTATATATGTAAAGGCTAAAAGAACGCGGTTTGGAATAGTGTACCCTTCTACCTTTGAACTTGTAAAAGAGATAGCCAAGAGAGACAAGGCAATTGTTTTTCCTACGGGAGAAACTGCTGCCAACAAATTAGGTTTCTCAACCCAAGTACCAATGAATGCCTGTTTCATAACATCAGGTACTCCAAGAAAATTGAAATTGGGAAATAGGACTGTCACTTTAAAACATGGTGTACCCAAAAATTTTGCATATAAAGGGAAATTAATGCCTGAATTGGTGCAGGCTCTGCGCAGCATCGGAGAAGACAACGTGCCTGATGTCGTGGAAAAAAGAGTAGCTCAATTGCTCTCTGAGACGCCCGAAGCAGAGACCATTGAACACGACCTGTTATTAGCACCAGTATGGGTAAGACAAATTATAAAAAGGAATATCAAGAATAAGGTATAGTTACAACTATGAGTAAATGGACAGACTTTTCAATAGATGAGCGTAAAGCTATGATACAAGGCGTAGTCGATACCATGCACATAGACGAAGCCGCAGCCGAGAAAGATTGGTGGGTGACTGCTGTGCTATATGCCTTGTTCCACACGAAGGCTGGAGATTATCTGCTTTTTAAAGGAGGTACAAGTTTGAGCAAGGGATGGAATATCATAGACCGTTTCAGTGAGGACATTGATTTGGCACTTGGTCGCGAGTTCTTTTTGAACGAGAAAAATCTATCGTGTGCCAGTTGCACAAGCAATACTCAAATCCATAATCTCCGAGAAAAAGGACAGGATTACCTCTTCGGAGAGTTTAAAGAAGACCTGAAAGAACAACTGTCTATACTTGGGCTGGATGTAAGGGTTGTTGCCGAGAATGAGTTGCTTGATGAAAATGGCGAGCCCCAAAAAGTTGCGCATGACAAAGACCCGTCTGTAATACTCGTTCAATACCCATCACTCTATAACAGCGAGGCTCCATACGCCGTACCCACAGTCAAAATTGAAATCAGTGTACTCTCAATGGCTGAGCCATACGAAATGAAACGAATTTCCTCATTGGTTGAGCAAGTTTACAAGGATGAAGACGTTGATGCTGATATTGTTCAAACCATCAAGACTGTAAGCCCTGCGAGAACATTTTTAGAAAAGGCATTTTTGTTATGTGAGGAGTATCAGAAGAAAGAACCAAGAACCTATCGTATGTCCCGCCACCTCTATGACTTGGAGAAGCTTTCACATACTGATTATATGGATATGGCATTGAGCGACTCCCGTCTTTACTATGACATAGTTGAACATCGGAAGAAGTTTTATCATGTTGGCTATGTTGATTATGAAAAGGAGCTACCGACAGCCATTACAATAGTACCAAGAGAAGAACTCATCTCCAAATTTGAAGTAGATTATAACGAGATGCGCTCCAGCTTTATCTATGGACAGGCTTTGGATTTTGCAGACTTGCTCAAGTTCCTTGAAACATTGCAGGAGCGATTCCGAAATGTTCCTCCAAGAGAGAAGACGGAATAATTGTAGTTAGATGCAACCCCGCCCCGCCTTAAATTTCCGTCCATCCCATTCATATAACACAAATGGGTTGCCCCCTCAGTCACTCGCATCAGCTAGTGCAAAATAGAACTGCATCCCAAAAGTTTTTGTGACTAACTTTTGAGATGCAGTTCAAAAAATCAAGGCACACCCTCTTTTTAGTTTAAGAGAAGCATGAAAATAGGTTCACCCAGTAATTATACAATTTTCTGGGCTTTCGCGCTATACAGGTCATACTGATTGAACTCGTGTTTGTAGCGCCAGACAACGAGGTTGAAATCAAACTTATAGTTGTCTGAAAGTTGTTTCAGTGTTCTCAGTATGCTTTGTTTGGAAAGACTTATTGTTTTGGCAGCCATCATCTTTCTCCATGTTTCCTGGGGTATCAGTGTATTTTCAGCAAATTCATTGGCTTCCTTTTCTTCTTTGTTTTCCCTGGAATAGGAATATTCAGAGGAAACAAACACGGGAGCGTTGACTTGATTCATGTGCATAAAGATATGCCCCAATTCATGAAGTACATTAAAAATAAGCCGGCTCATATCATTGTATCTATGAGTGGTAATGACGGCAGGGTACCCTTCTACCATCATGGACGCTGCATCGATTGGCGTTTTTTCCAACTTGGGCACTACGCAATATGCAATGCCGTTCGCGTCAAGGATGTGCTTTATTCCAGCTTCTGAAAGCTGGTTGGCATGTGCCGCTTCTGCAACCTGTCTGGCTGCAGTCTGCGCATTCTCCTGCTTGAAAGTTTCTGACGGTCTATTTTTTCTGGCATCGATAAAAGCCAGCGTCAACCATGTGGTTTCGTTTCTTTCATCGATTCCTTGCTTCTCATTTTTCTTGAAGCAAGACTGCAATGCAAACGATTGGGAGCTGATTTCCAATACCGGAAAACCTAGCAACTCCTTCAGTATATCCAACTTTTGCTGGATAAATAAGGAGGGGTTAATCCCCAGACGTTTGTACAGTTCCGGCAGATTGATGATATTGGATAACATCTTTTCTACATTTATGGCAGCCTGTTCCTGTTCGTCGCGGACGGCAATGTTCCTGCTGTCAATTTCATATTGTGCCTGTAGATTGAGCCAAAACTCTGCCGGAATGTCGAGTGCGACCTCCAATTTGGCGGCAATGGCGGGCGTGATGCTTTCACCCTTCAGAAACCGACTGAGATTGGAGGTCTGCATGTCCATTCTTTGAGCCAGTTCCCTTTGGGTCAGACCTCTGGCTTTCAGCTCATCTTTGATGATTTCCGTAGGATGAGCCACAGCGAATGGTGTCGCTTGTATTTCTTTACTTGTCGCCATAATGTTCATTTATTTCTATCAGATTTATTCTGATTCCGTTTTCAAATTCTTCAAATATGAGCCTGTATTTGGACTTATAGCCGATGCGGACACTGGACAATCCAGACAAGTCAAATCGCAGTTCTTCGTAATTCAACTGTTTGAATTTGGCAAGCTCCTTTACGTTAGAGACCGATCGGATCAATGACATGACTTTACTAAGGTCTCTCTTGAAAGTAGCGTTGCTGCTTAGCTTTCTGTATCGTTTGTCATTACTGCGCCCGGTCGTGATAAGGATTTCTATGGCTTCATCTTCATATTCAATGATTAGCATTCGGTGGAATTTTAATACTGCAAAGATAGATAATAGTTATCAAATATGATAACTTTGCACGCTTTATTCTTTAGATTTCAGTTTTTTTATGCTTGTGTTTTAGAGGTGACGTAGGGTTGAAAACAATTATTGCTTCCTCAACGGGAATCACTCTGTATTTAACTGAAAAAAGTTGACTCAGCAATGACAGTTAACAATGTATCATTTA
>JAUNOO010000098.1 GCA_030531095.1 Bacteroidales bacterium | reverse complement strand
ATCGGCGTCCGAAAAAGACATTCAAGTTTTTTTCGGACGCCTTTTTTTATTTGCATTCCCCACCCCGTTTACTCTCATTTTTCGCGCGGGCTATCAAAAATTAGTCCTGAGCTATTGAAAATTAGTCCTGAGCTTTTTCAACTTAGTCCTGAGCTTTCGAGAACTTAGCTCTGGACTTTTTGAAATTAGCCCTGGACTTTTTGGAAAGTATCACGGAGATATTTTTCAAAAGTTCTGGTGTGGGGAGTGGGACGACAGACACCTCTACCTTCACTCATTAAATTATTATTACATTTCTAAGAAATATGCACTAAAAAATAAGAACTAAAGAATAAGATTTTCCATACGAAAATCCTTACCTTTGCACCCATGAAAACTTTTTGCCGTCTTTTGGTTTCTTTCGCCTGTGCGGCGGGGCTGACGGGGTGCGACTTGATTGACTACCACCCCTACGATGCCAATTTCAGCGGGGCAAAGGACATCAACAACAAGAACATAGCGATTATTGAATCGGAAATGGCAGGGCGCGACTCGCTCCGCTTCGCCGTCATCAGCGACACGCAACGCTGGTACGACGAAACGGCGGACGCCGTGAGCAACATCAACGCGCGCGGCGACATCGACTTCGTCATCCACTGCGGCGACCTGACGGACTTCGGAGCGACCAACGAATTTGAATGGATGCGCGACGAGTTGGAAAAACTGCAACCGCCCTACGTCTGCCTCATCGGCAACCACGACTGCCTCGCCAACGGCGTCAACGTGTTTGAAGCCATGTTCGGCGCGCGCAATTTTTCGTTCAATGCAGGTAATACGCACTTCATCTGTCTGGACACAAACGCGCTGGAGCACGACTACTCCGTGCCCATTCCCGACTTTGACTTCATCCAGAGCGACCTCGACAGTCTGCCCGACAACGTGACGCGCACCGTCGTGGCTATGCACGCCGCACCGGGCACCGACCAGTTCAACAACAACGTGGCGGACTTTTTCCAGAAGTCAATCCGCGAATTTCCCGGCCTGCAGTTCGGGCTTTGCGGTCACGAACACGCCACGGCAGTGCTCGAACCGTTCAACGACGGCGTGAAGTACTACGAATGTACCTGCGCCAAGAAACGCGAATATTTGGTATTCACCCTAACAGCGGAAGGAGGTGTCGACTATGAAGTGGTGTCTTATTAGTCTTTGCCTCGCCCTCTGCCCCGTCGCCACGCTCCGCGCCGCCGACACAGACTCGACCACCCTCGAGACCATAGCCAAGTCGGTTTCGGTGGAGGCACTTGCCGCCGCCGACGCGTCGGCAACCGATACCGTCGTCATCGACACAACCATCATCTCCCCCGACGCCCCTTTGTCCAAGCACGCCAACAGCGCCGACTCGTCGCACTACACGGCCTACCCCGTAACCAAGGACGACGTGGACACGGTGGAAGTCCACTACGCCTACCGCGACCGCGTGTCGCGCTACAAGCGTGACTGGGCGCGCCTCGTGCCCAACCAGATGGCCCTCCAGTTTGCCGGCAGCATCGGCATGTTCTCCATCGGTGCCGGCTGGCATTACGGCCGCGGCGACCATTGGGAAACTGAAATCCTCTTCGGCTTCCTCCCCCGCACCAACGGCAGTCCGCACCACTACACGCTCACCGCCAAGCAGCGCTACGTGCCCTGGCACATTCCCCTCTCCGCGCGCAGCCAGCGCTGGGTGTTCGAGCCGCTCACCGCGGGTCTTTTCATCAACACCATCTTCGGCGAAGGCTTCTGGCGCCACGCCCCCTCCAAATACACCAAGGGCTACTACGGTTTCAACACCAAACTGCGCTACAACATCTTCGTCGGCCAGCGCATCCGTTTCAACATCCCGCAGCGCCACCGCTTCTTCGCCCGCAGCATCTCCTTCTACTACGAACTGAGCACCTGCGACCTCTACCTCGTCTCCGCCATCCCCAACAAGCAAGTCACAGCGGCGGACATCCTCTCCCTCGCCCTGGGCCTGCGCGTCGAATTGTTCTGACCCGAAAACGGCGGCAAACCCTTCCCCCTCCGCCGCCCCCAAATATCGCGTTACCGCACTACTATCCTACGATTCTGCATCGGTAAGTCCAAAAAAATTGAGTTACCGATGCAGAATCGCTTTTTTTCGATAGGTTTTCCATATATTGAAAGCGCAGTGGAACGAAGAAAAACAGCGCGGGCGGCAGTCAAAACCGAAATGACTGCCGCCCGCTTATGATTTTGATTTACGATAAAACTCCCCCTCACACCTGTCCGCTCAAACTAAAGTAGCGCTGCATCACCATGAGCTGGATGAGGTCCTCGCGCTCGCGGTCCTGGAACTGCGCCACGTAGGCGTGGGCCTGGTCGATGATTCTCTGCGCCTCGTCGGGGTGGTCGATGTAGAACTGCAGTTTTTCTTCGATGTCCGCGAAGTCCTCGCGCACTTCGATGTAGTGGACGCCCGGCTGGAGGGTGCCTTCCATGAACCACGTCTCGCAAGTGGGGCGCGTCATGACGGCGATGGAGTTGGACGACATCACCCATTTTAGGTTGGAGGCGACGTCGTTGCCCTCGATGGCGATGATGAACTTATAGTCCAGGTGCTCCAGGATGGTCTTCTTCGGCGTCATCCACTCTTCGGGGCAACCCTCGTTGCGCCCGACGACGCCGCAGTCGAACATGGCTTTGCCGAAGCAGCGCTCGAGGAAAGCGCGGCGCAGACGGCTCTGGCGGATTTTTCCGCGGAAGATTGCCATGTCAAGCTTTTCCGTAAACTTTCGCGGGTCGCGCACGAAGAAGAAGTGACGCAGTTTGTCGAGTTTGAGCACCACCGAGTTGTGGTTGTCCACGGTGAGCAGACGGCTCTTGACGATGGTGGGCACCTGCGGCGTGAAGTAGACGTCGCCGGGGCAGAAGTTCCAGCGCAGCGCTTTGGGGAACCACCGCGTCACGTCGTGCTGGTCGAGATAGTAGGCCGTATGGAAGAGTTTGCGGCGGTAGTCGCCAATCCGCCCCGCATAGAAGAGCCAGCTGCGTTCGCGGCGGATTTCGTCGTCTGCCGACATCTGCCACGGCTCCGTGAGGCGGATGTAATAGTCCGTCCGCTGCTGCATGTAGTCGTAGTCGGGGCGCGACTTCGACTGCTCGAGCACCTTAGCGAGCCGCGCGCGATAGTAGACGTCGGGCACGGCGAGGCCCGCAAACTTGCGGACGAGGTAGAGGAACTTATTGGGCTTGCCGCTCTTCAGTTTATAGGATAGGCTGTCTGTCATCTTGGTGGTTTTAGATTTTACCTTTCAGTAAAGCCATGCGCCGCGACCACACCGCCGAGAGCGGGGCGTGACCGTGCGAAGCATACGCCTGCAAAGATAACAAAAATAAGCAGACGAAAGTGGTATGTGGGAAAATATATGTACCTTTGCCCCTATACAACCCACACCGTTCCCGCCGCGCCGGAGACGGGTTCAACCACAGATTAATGATTCACATCGCCTTCAATATCGACCACAACTACGTCAGGTTTTGTGCTGTCACGATGGTGTCCGTTTTGGAAAACAACAAGGGGCACGACTTCACCTTCCACATCCTGAACGAAGACTTGGCGGCCGACGACAAGCGCGTACTCGCCGACCTCGCGGCGCGATATGGCGCGGCGTGCTGTTTCTATGCCATCGCGCCGGAGAAGCTGAAAGGTCTCTCCATCAGCAAATTCCAGAACCGCATTTCGATGGCGACCTACTACCGCTGCTTCCTTTCCGACTTGCTGCCCTCGTCGCTCGACCGCGTGCTCTACCTCGACTGCGACCTGCTTGTGGAGCAACCGCTCGACGCGCTGTGGGCGACCAACCTTGAGGACAAGGCTGCCGCCGTGGTGGAGGACATCGGCTACGACGACCTGCGCCGCTACGAAACGCTCTGCTACCCACCCGAGAAGTCCTACTTCAACGCGGGCGTGATGCTGGTGAACCTCGACTACTGGCGCAAGCACAACGTCCCGAAGCTGTGCATGGACCTGTACCGCGAACACCCCGAGCGCATTGTCTACAACGACCAGGACTTGCTCAACTACGTGATGCAGGACAGCAAGCGGATGGTCGACCTGAAATGGAACGTGCAGGACGGATTCTACCGCACGTCCATCAAGAAGCGCCCGGGTTGGGAGGAAAAGTACGGTCCCTCACTGCGACAACCTGGCATTCTGCACTACACGAACCGCAAGCCGTGGGAATATGAGAACCAGCACCCCCTTCGCGCCGACTGGTTCGCCTACGTGGACTTCACGCCCTTCGGCGAACTGAAGCACATCAGCGCGGCGATGAAGGTGAAGCGCTTCTTCCGCCTGTTGCCGTTCACGCTGGGGCTGAGGAAGCGGAAATATCTGAATCAAAACGAGTTCTAACCCCATTCCACCCGCATGACACTCAAGGCCTTTGGCAAAAAAATAGAGGGCGTCTTCGCCCGCATCAAGCAACGCCGCATCGTCTACGTGCTGCTCCACAAGGTGGGGCTGCGCGAGGTGCTCATGCGCCACGCCGACGACCCTTTCCCCGACGTTCCGATTGGGAAAGACTGTCCGGTGTGGATATTGTGGTGGCAGGGTGAGGCACAAATGCCCGACATTGTGCGCGCCAGCGTCAACTCCATACGTCTGCACGCGGGCAGCCACAAGGTGGTGATGCTGACGAAGGACAATTTTTCCGACTACGCCGACATTCCGCCCTATATCCTGCAGAAAATGGAGACGGGCGCCATCACGCTGACGCATTTCTCCGACATTCTCCGCGCCACGCTGCAGAGCCAGCACGGGGGAATCTGGATGGACAGCACGGTGCTGTTGCCGCGTAAGAACTTGGACGACTTCATCCCGGCGGAAAAGCCTTTCTGGACGTGCCACCACCGCCCCATCTACCACAACATCTCGCGCGGAGGGTGGACGGGCTTCTTCTGGGCGTGCGGTGCCGGCAACCCGCTCGCCACGACGCTCCGCGACCTCTTTTTCCGCTACTGGGAAAAGCGCGACAGCCTCATCGTCTACCTCCTCATCGACTACACCTTCGCCCTGACGCGCCGCTACGTCCCCGCCGTGGCGCAGATGGTGGAAGCCGTGCCCATCACGGTGATGGGGCCGCTGGGCAAACGCCTCAACGAGCCTTATTCGCCGGAGACGTGGGAGGCTTATTGCACGGACTACGACTTCCACAAACTGACGTACAAAATCACGCTCAACACGCATACGCCAGACGGCAGTCTCACCAACTACGGCTACATTCTGGAGCAATTCCTGCCGCGCGGCTGACGCCCTCAGCCCCAGGCTTCCCGCCAAACCAACCGATATGCAAAAAATCAACACTCTGGTTGTCACCTACAACCGCCTGTCGCTCCTCAAGGAGAACCTCTCTGCGCTCGAAGCGCAGACCTATCCCATCGCGCGCATCCTCATCATCGACAACTGCTCCACCGACGGCACCGCCGAATACCTGAAGCAGTTTGAGAGCAACAGCAAGTACATGGTCATCCGCACCGAGAAGAACATCGGCGGCGCGGGCGGTTTCTCGTTGGGGCTCCGCCGCTCGGTCGAACTGGGCTGCGACGGCACCTGGCTCATGGACGACGACACGATACCCACGCCCACGGCGCTCGAGGAGCTCGTGTCGGGCGGCAACCTCTCGGACAATCTGGGCTTCTGCTGCAGCTGCGTCGTCAACACGGCGGGCGACTCAAACACGCTCAACAAGCCCCACTTCCAGGACGTGTTCAAGTCCCACACCACGGCGCAGGGCAAATCGGACGTCTACCGCTGCACCGGATGCACGTTCGTGTCTGCGCTCTTCACGACTGCGGCGGTCGAAAAATTGGGACTCCCCATCAAGGATTTCTTCATCTGGGGCGACGACATCGAATACACGCTGCGCATCAGCAAGAGCGGAATGGAATGCCTCTACGTCCCCTCGAGCGTCGCCGTCCATAAGTCGAGCACCTCGCCCACCATCGAGACAGCGCCG
This sequence comes from Bacteroidales bacterium, assembly GCA_030531095.1. Classification (GTDB taxonomy): domain Bacteria; phylum Bacteroidota; class Bacteroidia; order Bacteroidales; family Bacteroidaceae; genus Alloprevotella. The sequence goes on along the minus strand of JAUNOO010000098.1, from coordinate 2,200 downwards.
GTGGAGAGCGCCTGGCGGTTCTACTACCTCATGCGCAACACGAGCTACATCGTGCGCCTGCGCAAGCGCTTCCTGCTCACCTACTACATCGCCGTGCTCAACAAGTACAGACGATTCGTCCGCCACCTGAACCGCCGCACAGACGGGCCGGAGGTGCGGGCACGCTTTGCGAAGGAACTGCGCCGCGGCATGCGCGACGCCTTCACCTTCAACCCGAAAATCGAATTTGTCCAATCTGCCGAACACTGACGCTTCGGCGCGCCGTTGGCAAAAATATCCCTTCTACGCATGACGCTCATACCCGAAAAAGGAAAGGTCTACATCCCCCTCATCATCCTCTGCGCGCTCGAACTGCTGCTCTTCCTCGGCGCCTCGCCCTTCAACACGCGCGGCGAACCGCGCGAGGCAGTGGTGGCGATGTCGATGTTGCAGGACGGCAACTGGATTCTGCCCGTGAACAACGGCGACGAGATAGCTTTCAAACCGCCTTTGCTCCACTGGCTCGTCGCCATTTTCTCGTGGCTGGCGGGCGGCATATCCGAGTTCACCTCCCGTCTGCCGTCGGCACTGGCGGGAACAGCGATGGTGGTGGCGACCTACGGCTTCTTCGCCCGCCGCAAGGACACGACCGTCGCCATGGTAGCGGCACTGGTGACGCTGACCAACTTTGAGGTGCACCGCGCCGCCATGACGTGCCGCGTCGACATGCTGCTCTCCGCCCTCACGCTGCTCGCCTTTTTTGCCCTCTACCGCTGGGGCGAGCGTGGACTGCGCGGACTGCCCGCGGTGGGACTTCTCTGCCTTGCCGGCGCCGCGCTCACCAAAGGTCCCGTGGGCGTGGTGTTGCCCTGCGGCGGCGTGGCGCTCTATTTGTGGCTGAGGGGGCAGGAGCGCTTTCTGCGCCTCGTCTGGAAGTTCGCCCTCGTTGCCCTGCTCGCCCTTGTCCCCCTCGGACTGTGGTATTGGGCGGCGTACAACCAGCCCCACGGCGGCGACCGTTTCCTGATGCTGATTTATGAGGAAAACGTGCTGCGCTTCACCGGGCAGATGACCTACGAGGCGCACGTCAACCCGTGGTACTACAACGTACATACCATTCTCTCGGGCATGCTGCCCTACTCCCTGCTCCTCGTGTGTGCCATTCCGCTCGGCATCAAGGCATTGCTCAAGTCGAAACCCTCCACGTGGTGGGGCAGACTGCGCCAGAGCCGCCCGCTCGCAGCGTTGCGCCGCATGAACGAAGCCGACTGCTTCGCCCTGGTGAGCTTCGCCGTCATCTTCGTGTTCTACTGCATCCCCTCCAGCAAGCGCAGCGTATATCTGCTGCCGCTCTACCCCTTCGTGTCCTACTTCACCGCGCGCTTCATGCTGTGGCTCAACGAGCGCCACACTGCCGTGGTGCGGACGGTGGGACTGACGCTTGCCGTCGCCACCTTCGCCGTCACACTGGTGTTCATCGCCGTGCAGGCCGGCCTCGTGCCCGACAGCATTTTCTCCGGCCGCCACGCCGCCGAAAACATTGCCTACATGCACGCCATCGGCGACCTGCCCATCAACTTCAAGACGTACCTCCTCGTGGCATTGCCCGCCCTCCTCGCCGTGAGCTATTGCACCTACGCCCGCCAGGCGCGTCCCTTCCTCCTCATCGGCATCGTCTTCACCCTCTTCGTCAGTCTGACGGGCCTCTACCAACCCGCCGTCATGCACATCAAGTCCGACCGCAGCGTAGCCGACCGCATTGCCGAAGTCGTACCCGAGGGCAAAATCTACTCCTACCGCACTGACGTACTCGAGGCAAACCGTATGCACCCGTTCACGATAAACTTCTACCTCAACGACCGCATCATCCCCATCGACAAGGCGCAGCCCCTGCCGCAGTCGGGCTACCTCGTAGCGGGCGACGACGCCATCGAATCGTTCCGCCAAGTCTATCCGCAATACACCGACAGCCTCGTCTACGACAGCCACCACCGCTCGTGCGACGACAAGCGCGTGGTGCGCCTCTACCACATTTCGCAAGGGCAGTAGTCAGAAACGACAAGGCGAAAAGCGGAGCACCGCGCGAGCCGCTGAAGCGTAGTGCAAGGAGGCAGAAATGCAGTGCAGGGGCTGAAACGTAGTGCCGAGAAAATCCGACTTTGACGCGTGTTTTTAGAACTGCGGGCAGGACTAAGTTCTCAAAAGTCCAGGGCTAAGTTCT
>JAUNOO010000097.1 GCA_030531095.1 Bacteroidales bacterium | reverse complement strand
TAAATTAGCCCTGAACTTTTTGGGAAAGGGAAAAACATATCTTTTTCCTCGTGCAGATTATCGGCACATATATGGACTATGCACACGAATTTTATGTGGCGTGATAGCTCTAGTGATAGTTGCATTTTCTGGAGTGGGGGCTTTTCGGTGTATGGGCTGTGGGCGTGAGGTATCGTTTTCTCGCCCCGCGTGCGCGGTTTCTATACATATAATATATATAGGAGTGAGTGCTCTGCCAGAAAGACGGAACGAGACTGCCCAAAAGACAAGTCGGAGGAACGAATGGGGCGGAAGTGTGCAGTTTTGCCCCTGTGGATTGCACAAAATTTGCTGCGAGTGTGCGAAAAATAAAATTTTTCAGAAAAAATATCGCCAAAAGTGTTTGGCGAAAAGAAATATTGCTTACATTTGCAAGCGTTATATCTAAAAGCACTTAGAAACAAAGACAAAATGAACAAGTACTATCTGCATACCACTACCACAGGTTTCGGTTGCACCACAACCCTTAGGGGTTAGGGATAGTATTTCGTGTTTCTACGTGAGCACATTTTTTTCAGCCAGATTTTATTTTTTGCGATTAGTTTTTATCCGCGCACTTTGTACGGATAGCCTTTTCTGAATTGCTTTCGGATTGAGGCTATCGAGGGGCGCTTTATCTAAACTTAATCCGATTTTCCAATTTCTTCAACAGAATTTTCGCATGAAAGTCTTGAAATTCGGCGGAACGTCAGTGGGTTCCGTTGACAGCATACAAAAAGTTAAACGCATTGTGGACGCAGTGGAGGAGCCGGTCGTTATCGTGGTGTCGGCACTCAGCGGCGTTACCGACCAGTTGCTGAGAATTCCGCAGATGGCGGTGGAGGGTGACCCTGCCTACGAGGCGGAAATCCGCAAAATCGTGGCGCGCCACGAGGAATTCATTGACGCGGTGTTGCCCGAGGGCGAAGCGCGCCAGCAACTGCAAAAGGAGGTAGGCAAGCTGCTAGCCGAACTGAAGGATATTTTCCAGGGTATCAGTCTCATCAGGGATTTGTCGCAGAAGACGTCGGACACGATTGTGAGCTACGGCGAACGGATGTCGTCGCTCATCGTGGCGGAGCTGACGGGGGCGAAGTGGTATGACTCCCGCCGCTTCATCAAGACGGAACAGAAGTATGCCAAGCACGTGCCCGACACGGAACTGACGGGACGGCTGGTGCGCGAGACGTTTGCCGACATGCCGCGCCGCGCGGTTGTGGCGGGATTCATCTCGACGGACAAGTACTCGGGCGACGTGACGAACCTGGGTCGCGGCGGTTCCGACTATACGGCTGCCATCATTGCGGCGGCGCTCAACGCTTCGCAAATGGAAATCTGGACGGACGTGGACGGTTTCATGACGGCTGACCCGCGCGTCATTCCGCAGGCCTATACCATCAGCGAACTGAGCTACGCGGAGGCCACCGAACTTTGCACTTTCGGCGCAAAGGTGGTTTATCCTCCTACGATTTACCCCGTTTGCCACAAGAATATTCCCATCCTCGTCAAGAATACGTTCAATCCCGACGGGCCGGGCACGGTCATCAAGGAGAAGGCTGCCGACCCGCTCTGCCGCGCCATCAAGGGCATTTCGTCCATCAACAACATGAGTCTCGTTACGGTGCAGGGACTCGGCATGGTCGGCGTCATCGGCGTGAACTACCGTATCTTCAAGACGTTGGCGAAGAATGGTGTCAGCGTGTTCCTCGTGTCGCAGGCTTCGTCGGAGAATTCCACGTCCATCGGTGTGAGCAATGCCGACTCGGAACTGGCCTGCGAGGTGCTCAACGAGGAGTTTGCGAAGGAAATCGAAATGGGCGAAATATCCCCCGTCAAGGCGGAGAACGACCTCGCCACGGTGGCTATCGTGGGCGAGAACATGAAGCACACGCCGGGCATCGCCGGCAAGCTCTTCGGGACGCTCGGCCGCAACGGCATCAGTGTGATTGCCTGCGCACAGGGCGCGTCGGAAACGAACATCTCGTTTGTGGTGGAAAGCAAGTCGCTGCGCAAGTCGCTCAACGTCATCCACGACTCTTTCTTCCTCTCCGAATACCAGGTGCTCAACCTTTTCATCTGCGGCGTGGGCACGGTGGGCGGCAGTCTGATTTCGCAAATCCACAGCCAGCGCCAGAAGCTCATGCAGGAGAACGGGCTGCAGCTCAACGTGGTGGGCATTGCCAACTCGAAGCGCGCCCTGTTTGACCTCTCCGGGCTCGACCTCTCGGACTATCGCGAAGCGCTCAAGACGAAGGGACAGCCCAACTCGCCAGAGGCATTCCGCGACGAGATTCTGGGCATGAACCTCTTCAACTCCGTCTTCGTGGACTGCACGGCAAGCACGGCGGTGTCGGCGCTCTATAAAGACCTCCTGGCACACAACGTGTCGGTGGTGGCTGCCAACAAAATTGCGGCTTCCTCGTCCTACGACGAATACAGCGAACTCAAACATACGGCACGCCGCCGCGGCGTGAAGTTCCTCTTCGAGACGAACGTCGGCGCGGGCTTGCCCATCATCAACACCATCAACGACCTGCGCCGTAGCGGCGACAAGGTGCTCAAGATTGAGGCTGTGCTGAGCGGTACGCTCAACTTCATTTTCAACACCATCAGTGCCGAAGTGCCTTTCAGCGAAACCATCCGCATGGCGAAGGCTGAGGGCTACAGCGAACCCGACCCGCGCATCGACCTGAGCGGCAAGGACGTGATTCGCAAACTCGTGATTCTGTCGCGCGAGGCGGGCTATCGCATTGAGCAGGACGACGTGGAGAAGCACCTGTTTGTGCCCGACAACTGTTTCGCTGGTTCGCTCGACGAATTCTGGCAGAAGGTGGAAGGTCTGGACGCCGACTTCGAAGCGCGCCGCAAGGTGCTCGAGGCGGAAGGCAAGCACTGGCGCTTCGTGGCGCGGCTGGAGAACGGCAAAGCCTCGGTGGGGCTCACGGCTGTGGGTGCCGACCATCCTTTCTACGGTCTCGAAGGTTCAAACAATATCATCCTGCTCACGACTGAGCGCTACAAAGAATACCCCATGATGATTCAAGGCTACGGCGCCGGAGCCAGCGTAACGGCGGCAGGCGTATTTGCCGACATCATGAGCATCGCAAATGTATAATATAATGTATAACCACGCGCCCGCCAGCTTGTCCACGGCATACAGCGCCGCAAGGCGGCAGGGCACAAAAACCATATAAAACATGAAAGATTTCAACAACATGAACGCCGCAGATTCACAGAAACTTAATGCTGCCGGCAAGCGAGGGAAGCACATCATCATCCTGGGTGACGGCATGGCCGACTGGCCCGTCAAGGAGCTCGGTGGCAAAACGCTGATGCAGAGTGCCCGTACGCCCTATATGGACAAGCTGGCCCGCGAGGGGCGCGTGGGACGCCTGAAGACCGTTGCCGACGGTTTCCACCCCGGCAGCGAGGTGGCGAATATGTCGGTGCTGGGCTACGACCTGCCCGAGGTCTATGAAGGTCGCGGGGCGCTCGAAGCCGCCAGTATCGGTGTGGAACTGCAACCGGGCGAAATGGCGATGCGCTGCAACGTCATCTGTGTGGAAGGCGAAATCCTGAAAAACCATTCTGCCGGTCACATTACGACCGAAGAGGCCGACGTGCTGGTGAAGTTCCTGCAGGATAATCTGGGCAACGACCGCGTCCACTTCTATACGGGCGTGCAATACCGCCACCTGCTGGTGGTGAAGGGCGGCGACAAGCGCGTGGAGTGCGTTCCGCCCCACGACGTACCCCTCAAGCCGTTCCGCCCGCTGCTGGTGCAGCCCGAAAAGGGCATGGAGCACGCGCCGGCACTCGTTCCCGGCGGACTTACGCCGCAGGAGACGGCTGACTTGCTGAACGACCTGATTCTGCGCTCGCAGGAATTGCTCAAGAACCACCCCTTGAACCTGCAGCGCATGGCTGACGGCAAAGACCCCGCCAACAGCATTTGGCCCTGGAGCCCCGGCTACCGTCCCAAGATGGAGCCTCTGTCTGAAATGTTCCCGCAGGTGGAGCGCGGTTCGGTGATTTCGGCGGTCGACCTCATCAACGGCATCGGCCACTACGCCGGTCTCCGCTGCATCCCGGTGGACGGCGCGACGGGTCTTTACGACACGAACTACGAAAACAAGGTGGAGGCGGTGCTCGACGCCCTCAAGACGGACGACTTCGTCTATCTCCACATCGAGGCGAGCGACGAAGCGGGCCATGAGGGCAACGTTCCCCTCAAGACGCTGACCATCGAGAACCTCGACAGCCGCGCCGTCGGTCCCATCTACGAGGCTGTGAAGGACATGGACGTGCCTGTCTCCATCGCCATCCTGCCCGACCATCCCACGCCCTGCGAACTGCGTACGCACACGGCTGAACCTGTCCCCTTCCTCATCTGGTCGAAGGACATCGAGCCGGACAGCGTACAGACGTTCGACGAAATCTCAGCCTGCAACGGCAGCTATGGGCTGATGAAAGAAAACGAGTTTATCAAAGAATTCATGAAATAATCCCCTGATTCTGAATCTGGAAAAACGGAGCGCAGCTCCCCAAATACGAATATGAAATATTACAGCACAAACGGAAAAGCCCCCATGGCGTCTCTCGAAGAAGCCGTCGTTAAAGGCCTTGCAGCCGACCGCGGTCTCTTCATGCCCCAAGAAATCAAACCCCTGCCGCTTGCCTTCTTCGACCATATCGGCGGCATGGACTTTCCCGAAATTGCCTACCACGTGGCGGACGCTTTCTTCGGCGAAGACATCCCCGCCGAGATGCTGAAGCAGATTGTCTACGATACGCTCAACTTCGACGTGCCTCTGGTGAAGGTGCGCGAGAACATCTATTCGCTCGAACTCTTCCACGGCCCCACGCTGGCGTTCAAGGACGTGGGCGGCCGCTTCATGGCGCGCCTCTTGTCCCACTTCATCCGCAAGGAGGGCAAGCGCCAGGTGAATGTGCTCGTCGCCACCTCGGGCGACACGGGCAGCGCCGTCGCCAACGGTTTCCTCGGTGTGGAAGGCATCCACGTCTACGTGCTGTACCCCAAAGGCAAGGTGAGCGACATTCAGGAAAAGCAGTTCACCACGCTCGGTCAGAACATTACCGCCCTGGAGGTGGACGGTACGTTCGACGACTGCCAGGCATTGGTGAAGTCGGCCTTCATGGACGCCGAACTCAATGCGCGCCTCGAACTGACGAGCGCCAACTCCATCAACGTGGCACGCTTCCTGCCGCAGGCGTTCTACTACTTCTATGCCTACGCCCAGCTCAGATCGCTCACTGGCGATGCCGGCGTGTCGCCCGTGGTCTGCGTGCCGAGCGGCAACTTCGGCAACATCACCGCCGGTCTCTTCGGCAAGCGTATGGGACTGCCCGTGAAGCGCTTTGTCGCCGCCAACAACCGCAACGACATTTTCTACCAATACCTCAAAACGGGCGACTACCAGCCCCGTCCCAGCGTGGCGACGATTGCCAACGCCATGGACGTGGGCGACCCGAGCAACTTCGCCCGTGTGCTCGACCTCTACGGCGGCAGTCACGCCGCCATCGCCGCCGAAGTCAGTGGCGCCACCTACGACGACGCCCAGATTGGTGCCACCATCCGCGAAGTGTGGCAGCACGACCATTACCTCCTCGACCCCCACGGTGCTTGCGGCTTCAGGGCATTGGCTGAGAGCCTGCGCCCCGGCGAGACTGGCATCTTCCTCGAAACGGCGCATCCTGCCAAGTTCAAAGACACGGTGGAGGGCATCCTCGGCGAACCCGTCGAAATCCCCGCCAAACTTCAAGCCTTCATGGCAGGCGAGAAGAAGAGCGAACCCATGACGAAACAATTTTCCGATTTCAAAGCATACTTATTGACCGCAGCAAACTAAACTCAGACTGAAGATTAGATTAGATTGGTTAAGAAGAGCGCCATGCGAAGCCTGTTTTCCTTCGTGTGGCGCTTGGATTTTATAGCCGCGGCGCAGCCCGAATAAGGAGGGACGGAAAATGAGTGCAGCAGTCGTGTAAAGCAGACTTCGGAGAGGAAAAACAATGCCAATCACCTTCTGGTGTAGTGCTGGCTATACAAAATTATTTAATTTTTGCGGCAAATTCGGGGGGTGACGCGAGCATGTTTAAAATTTTGTATCTTTACACCGTCGTTTAAATAAATCAGCGCAGGTTAGGTAAACGGGTTCTCCTGAACCATGCGGCAAAAGTCTCACAGAACCCACTCAAAAACATTATGCCAATGAAGAATTTATACAAGAGTTTATTGGTCGTCGGTCTGCTGTGCTTCGCGCAATCCGCGATGGCAGCTATTACATTTACGGTGGATGGCATCACCTACAAGGCCGCGTCTGAAACGGCGGACAATTGCGAAGTCACGCGCGGTAGCTATTCGGGGGATATAGTTATCCCATCTGCCGTCACCTACAACGACCGCGCTTATACGGTTGCAGCTATTGGCGATTCTACTTTCTACGAGTGTGACTCTCTTACTTCCATTACGTTGCCAGAGAGCTTGACTACTATTGGAGAAGATGCATTCAATGGCTGTAAATCTCTCACATCCGTTACATTGCCAGAGAGTTTGACTGGTGTGGGATATGGTTGGTTCTATGCTTGTAGTTCTCTCACGTCTATTACATTACCTGAGAGTATGACATATATTGCTGACTATGCGTTCCAGAATTGTAGTTCTCTCACCTCCATTACATTACCTGACAGCATTGAAAAAATTGGACCGCAGACATTCTATGGCTGTACAAGTCTCAAGTCCATTGCAATTCCTGCAAATGTAACTATCATTTACCGTGAGGCGTTTGCAGAATGCGACAGTTTGACTAACGTGACTTGTATGGCCGCTACGCCGCCGACTTGTTACACTGGCGTGTTTGGTGAAACAACCCAGCAGGAAGGTGTACTATGTGTGCCCGATGCCTCCGTTGAGGTCTACAAAGCGGCGGAAGTTTGGGAGGACTTTGTCAATATAGTAGGTCTCAGTGAGAGTGCAGCCACGACTTTCACTGTGGACGGCATTACCTATCGCGCCTATTCTGAAACGTCGGACAGCTGCGAAGTGATTGCTGGTGAGGAAGCTTATTCGGGTGACATTGTCATCCCCTCTACCGTCACCTACAACGACCGTGCTTATACGGTTGCAGCCATTGGCGATTCTGCTTTCTATAGGTGTGACTCTCTCACTTCCATTACGATTTCTGAAGGTGTGACGAGTATTGATACCGCCTCGTTCAGTTGGTGTGTTTCTCTCACTTCTGTTACATTGCCTGAGAGCTTGACTATTATTGAAAAAGATGCGTTCAGCAGCTGTAGTTCTCTCACTTCCATTAAGATTCCGATGGGGGTGGTTAGTATTGGTGTTGATGCGTTCTCTAGCTGTAGTTCTCTCACAACCATTACGATTCCGGAAAGTGTGACAAGTATTGGAGAATCCGCATTCGCCAGCTGCAGTTCTCTCACCTCCATTGCGATACCTGAAGGAGTGACAAGTATTGGAGAATGGACATTCCAGGGCTGTAGTTCTCTCACATCCATAGCGATACCGAATGGTGTGACTAGTATTGGAAACCGGGCATTTTATGCTTGCAGTTCTCTCGACTCCATTACATTGCCTGAGGGCTTGACTATTATTGGGGACTACGCGTTCTCATCGTGCAACTCTCTTGCCTCCATAGCGATTCCTGAGGGCGTGACAAGTATTGGTAAATACGTGTTCTTCCGCTGTCGTTCTCTCTACTCAGTTGCGATTTCAGAAAGTGTGACAAGTATTGGAGAATATGCGTTCAATGGTTGTGGTTCTCTCACTTCCATTACGATTCCGAAGGGTGTGATCAATATTTCTCAGGGTGCGTTTTTTGCATGCGACAATCTGACCAGTGTGACCAGTTTGGCTACCACGCCGCCGACTTGCGAAACTAATGCGTTTGGTGAAACAACCCAGCAGGAAGGTGTACTCCGTGTGCCCGATGCCTCAGTTGAGGCCTACAAGGCGGCGGAAGTTTGGAAGGACTTCTACAACGTGGTCGGTATCGACACGAGTGTGGGTATTGCTAACGTGGCAACCGACGGGGCATCGGCCGTGACGGGGTATTATGACCTTGAGGGCCGTCAGCAGAAGACGATGCAGCGCGGTCTGAACGTGGTGCGCTACAAGGATGGCACCACGAAGAAGATTATGGTGAAATAATTCCAGTATCTAAATAGTTGGTTGGGGCTGTACCAGGCGAGAGTTTTGGTGCAGCCCCTTGCTTTTGTGCTCGGCGCCCGCTACAGCGCGATGGAGAAATCAAAGTTCTGCGTTCAATCTATTGTTTGTGAAGTGTTTACGAGAGGTATTGACAACACGGCCTGAGCTATCAAAAAATAGTCCTGAGCTTTTGGGTAAAAA
>JAUNOO010000096.1 GCA_030531095.1 Bacteroidales bacterium | reverse complement strand
AAAAAGCTCAGGACTAATTTTTGATAGCCCGGGCGAAAAACGAGAGAAAACGGGGTGGAAAATGCGAATAAAAAAGGCGTCCGAAAAAAAACTTGAATGTCTTTTTCGGACGCCGATGGGCTTTGACCTTTTTATTTATGTCGGACTCACTTTCTATTGAAAAGCGGTTCAGAAAGAAATCTTATGGCTTCGTTTACCCTGTGTCTGCCTTTTTCTGTATTCATGTCGATATTGCAGAATGTGGAAAGGTCTTTATGTAGATACAGATAAATACAACCCGCTGATAACTATCGTCTCAATAGCTACAAACCCTGAATCCTTGAACTGGTTACCATATTTCTCCACAAGTGGATGGTAACCATTCGCGGATGGACGCGGTGCGCTTTGTGATGTCGTTTTTTTCTGCCATATTTTCTTTGATAATTAAAAGGGGGTTGCTGTTCTACTTGCAAAGATACGTTCTGCGCGCATGGGGGTTCACCATTTCCAACCATTAAAAGAGGGTTGGGCTTTCATAATTTCTGCTTTATTCTTGGAGTAGATGACAGTGATTTCAGAGGAGCACGACAAAGCAGGTGGCAAATGGACTTGTCCCACTCACCATTGACCCTCAACGGGAAACACTCTGTAGGGTGAAGCTATTTTTCTTTCAGAAACAATTCGGCGAAGATGTCCATCGACTCGGGGTGTTCTTCTACGAAGGTGTCGATGTGGCGCATGCGCTTCTCTGCCAAAATTTCGTCGACGGCAATCAGAATGCCCGTCTCTTCCACCTCGCCAAATTCGTGGTTGATGGCGGTGCCGAAGACGCGCATCGTGGGGCTGAGGCTCATGTAGGCGTTCACGAGGGGCGGAATGTTGTAGCCCAGCTTGCGCACTTCCGTGTTGAGAATGTGGTAGTCGCTCTTGAAGGCCTCTTCCTTGAACAGTTCGCGCAGATAGTTCTCGTCCGTCTGTATGCGGAGCGGGTCGTTGGCGTAGACAAGGCGGTCCTTGTCGCCGAAGTGCTTCTGGAGGAAGTAGAGAATCATGTCGCGCGCCTTCGGGTTGAAGGAGGGGTACATTGTCATTTTGCCAAAGAAGTATTTGAGCCCGGGAATGATTACCGTCAGCGCGCCAAGGCCGTCCCACAGGTTGTCGAGGGCGAAGAGTCCCTTGCTCATCAAGCGCGTGCTCTGGTATTCGAGGGTGACGAAGGAGCGGCCCAGTTCGACCGTTTCGCGGATGTAGTCGTTGATGAAACGGTCGGAGAAGTGGAACATATGGCCCGTAGCGAGGTGGGGCTGGCCTGAAGGTTCAAACTCTATTTCGCTGCCGGGCAGGAAGCGGTAGCCGCCGAGAATCTGCTCGTCCTCGGGACACCACACGATGAGCTGGTAGTAGGGGTGGTCGCACGTGTCGAACTCGTCCAAGTCGAGCGCCATACCCGTACCGCCACCGGCTGCGCGGAAGGCAATCTCGCGCAAACGACCTATCTCGCGCACCACGTTGGGCGCCTGCTGGTAGGTCACGATGTAAATCTCGTTGTTGCTTTTGTTCGTGGAGCGCAGTCGGCGTTCCGGGGTCAATTCAGCCTTGAGCAAGTCGCGGCTGACCGGTTGTATGATTTCTTCCATGACAATGTTTGTAGGAGAAGCTGAGTCTTTGCAGTCTGAATGTTTGGGCGTTGCTAATGGGGAACTGGAACTTGGCGCGGCGTCAGAGCTTGTAGACGATGTCTTGCACAAACTTGGCCCACTCGGTGGGTGTGTGCGACTTGTCGAAAGTCTGCCACGGGATGGGCTTGCCGATTTTCACTGTGAACGTCTTGTGGCGGTTTTTGAACATTTCGTCGACGAGGAAGAGCATGGCGATGTTGAACTTGATGCCCAACCGCTTGCTGATGTTCGCCAGACGGTAGAAGAAGTTGGAGTTGTGCCCGCCGAAATGGATGGGCACCACGTCGCGCTGTGTTTCCACGCTCTTCGAGATGAAGGTCTTGGCCCAGGGCAAGTCGCGCACCACGCCCTTCTGCTTGCGCGAGCAGAGGCCCGCGGGGAACATGATGATGTGGTTGTCACTCTTGAAACCCGCCTCGACCATGAGGGGGAACTGTCGGCTCTGCGCGCCCACCTTGTTGATGGGGATGCACAGCGGCGCCAGTCCGTGGAGGTTCATCAGCAGGTCGTTGACCAGGTATTTTACCTTGCCGTTGTAGCGTTCGCCGAGCAGTGCGCCCAGTGCCACGCCGTCCTGTCCGCCAAGCGGATGGTTGCTGACGAAGGTGTATTGGCGGCCGTCGTCGGCAGCGGGGAGGTTCTCCGCCCCCTCCACGTCCAACTTCATGTCGAGAAATCCCACGCAGTCCTTCAACCAGGGCACGCCCTGCTTGTCTCCTTCTTTTTCGAGGAACGCGTTGATTTCGTCCTGGTGGACAATCCGTTTGAGCCACGATATCACGAAGCGCGGCACGCGTCCGGCTTTGCTGCCGGCTTTATCGCGCACGATGCGGTCTATGTCTATTCTGAAGATTTTGTTGTCATCCATTTTAAGAATGGCTCAAATGCCGTTGCAAAAATACTAATTTATTTTACACGCTTATACCCCTCTTGAAAGTTTTTATAGAAGAAGTGGTTAAACTTGTCGGCGTGCCCGCGTGCCGAAGAGCGGTTGTGCGCGGAGGAGATGGGCAAAATTGCGCACAGAATGGAAGTGTGTGCGCTTCTTGAAGTTCCCGTTTTGAATATTGGTTGGTTCGATTGTCCTCTTTTTCGGTTCGGGCAGAAATTATCTGAAGAAAAAGTGTAACTTTGCCCATATCATTTTGGTATAGCACACAAAACTAAGAAGATAGCAAGAATGAAAATGCTGAAATCCTTCATCCTCGCAGCCATGTTGTTGTACGCCTCCGGGACGTCGGCGCAGACGGCTCAGACGCTCTCGCTCGACGACTGCCGCAAACTGGCGCTGCAGAACAACAAGGCGCTGGCCATCAGCAACGCCAAGAGCGAGAAGGCCTATTACGACCGTAAGGCGGCGCGGACTAACTACCTCCCCAAGGTGGCGCTCATGGCGAGCTACACGCGTACCGGCGACGAGATTTCGCTCTTGAACGACGACCAGAAGAGTGCCATCTCGAACATGGGGACTACCTTGGGCAGTCAGTTCTCGTCGATGGCAGGACAAATCGTGCAGGCGCACCCCGACCTTGCCTCGCTCATCCAGGCTGCGGGCGACTACCTGCCGCAAGTGAGCACGGCGCTCAACAGTGCGGGGCAACAGCTCGTCGATGCCCTCCACACCGACACACGCAACATGACCATCGGCGCCGTGATGCTGACGCAGCCGCTCTACATGGGCGGGAAAATCCGTGCCTACGACCGCATCACGCGCTACTCTGAGGAAATCGCCAAACTGCAGTTGCGCGCCGATGCGCAAGAGGTGATTCTCGACGCCGACCAGGCCTATTGGCAGGTGGTTTCGCTCACCAACAAGCGCAAGTTGGCACTCAGCTACCGCGACATGTTGCAGCACCTCAACGACGACATGGACAAGATGATTGCCGAAGGCGTGGCCACACGCTCCAACGGCTTGTCGGTCAGCGTGAAGCTCAACGAGGCAGAGATGTCGCTCACGAAGGTGGAGAACGGCCTGACGCTGAGCCGAATGTTGCTCTGCCAAATCTGCGGTCTGCCGCTCGACACACAAGTCCAACTGACCGACGAGACGCTCGACGACTTCCCCACGCTCGTGGAAGACGTGGAGGCCGATGCGTCTGCGGCTTTTGCCAACCGCCCAGAACTCCTGCAACTCTCTGCCGCTACCGATATATATAAGGAAAAGGTCAACATTGAGCGTTCGGCGTTCCTGCCCCAATTGGCTCTGACGGGCGGTTATTTCACCACCAACCCCAGTCTGTTCAACGGCTTCGAGCGCAAATTCCGCGGCACGTGGGCAGTGGGTCTGTCGTTCAAGATGCCCCTCTGGAGTTGGGGCGAAGGCAAATATAAGGTGCGCGCCGCCAAAGCCGAGGCTAAAGTGGCAGACTACCAGTTGGCAGAAGCCCGCGAAAAGGTGGAACTCCAGGTGAGCCAGTCGGCCTTCCGCGTCAACGAGGCCAACAAGCAGTACGCCCTGAGCCTCAAGAATCAGGAAAAGGCGGACGAGAACCTCCGCACGGCCCAGGTGGGATTCCGCGAGGGCGTGGTGACCACGAGCGACCTCCTCGCCGCACAGACCGCCTGGTTGCAGGCGCAGAGCGACAAGATTGACGCCCAAATCGACGTCCGCCTCACCCGCGCCACGCTCAGCAAGGCGCTTGGCACGCTCTCTGAAGAATAAAACCAAACATTATAGACACTCAAACACTTACCAGATATGTCCCAGAAAAGCAAAGCCAATCTGCTCCCGGCCATTTTCATCATTACAGCCGTCATCGTCATCGTGGCGGTGGCCAGTATGTACGCTTTCAGCACAGAGACCACGACCATTCAAGGTCAAGCCGAGGTAAATGAATACCGCGTGTCGAGCAAAGTGCCCGGCCGCCTGCTCGAAGTTCGCGTGAAGGAGGGCCAAACCGTTCACGTGGGCGACACCCTCGCCATCCTCGAAGCCCCCGACGTGGAGGCCAAACTCTCGCAGGCGCAAGCCGCCGAGGAAGCCGCGTCAGCCTTGAGCCGCAAGGCCGAAAAGGGCGCGCGCCAGGAACAAATCAGTGCCGCCTACGAGATGTGGCAGAAAGCCAAAGCCGGCGTCGACATCGCCGAGAAGTCCTACAACCGCGTGAAGCGCCTCTACGACCAGGGCGTCATGACGGCGCAGAAACTCGACGAGGCCACCGCCCAGCGCGATGCCGCCATCGCCACAGAGAAGGCTGCCAAGGCGCAGTATGACATGGCGGTCAACGGTGCCGAGCGCGAGGACAAGGAAGCCGCCGCCGCCCAGGTGAACCGTGCCAAAGGCGCCGTGCAGGAAGTCAATTCGTACATCGCCGAAACCGTCCTCCTCGCCACCCACGACGGCGAGGTCACCGAAATATTCCCCCAGCTTGGCGAACTTGTCGGCACGGGCGCGCCCATCATGAACGTCGCCATCATGAGCGACGTGTGGGTGACGTTCAACGTCCGCGAGGACCAGTTGGCCGACTTCGCTGTCAACAAAACCGTCAGCGGCACGGTGCCCGCATTGGGCGACAAGGCCGTCACGCTCAAGGTCTACTACATGAAAGACCTCGGCAGCTACGCCGCATGGAAAGCCACCAAGACCACAGGTCAGTTCGACATGAAAACCTTCGAAGTCAAAGCCACGCCCGTAGAGCCCGTAGAGGGTTTGCGTCCTGGCATGTCGGTGCTCTATACGCCCGCCTCGGCAGAATAAGCGTGGCGCGCGAAAACGCTTTCCCGCCAACGCTTGACCAGAAAGAAAAGTCAAAAGCTTCATGAAATCCATCCTCCAAATAGCCCGCCGCGAACTCCTGATACTGGCCACGAGGCCAATCTATTGGTTCTGCATGATAGCGGCCCCGCTGTTCTGCTACATCTTCTTCACCACGTTGATGTCGGCAGGCCTGCCAACGGATATGCCGCTGGGCTTGGTGGACAACGACAACACCTCCACCACGCGCTCGCTCGCCCGCAATCTCGACGCTTTCCAGATGACGGGCATCGCCCACCAGTATGCCAGCGTCACCGAGGCGCGCGAGGCGGTGCAGCGCGGCGACATCTACGGATTCTACTACATTCCGAAGGGCACAACCCGCGAGGCGCAGCGGCAGGAAGTGCCCACCGTGTCGTTCTACACCAACTACTCCTACCTTGTGGCGGGCTCGCTCCTCTATCGCGACATGCGCACCATGTCCGAACTGGCGTCGGGCGCAGCCTCGCGCACCGTCCTCTACGCCAAGGGTGCCACCGAGCGGCAGGCCATGGCGTACCTCCAGCCCGTCGTCATCGACACGCACCCCGTGGGCAACCCGTGGCTCAACTACAACGTCTACCTCAGCAACACCATCCTGCCCGGTCTCCTCATGCTCTTCATCTTCATGGTGACCGTCTACAGCATCGGCACAGAGGTGAAGCGCGGTTCGATGCGCGAGTGGCTCAACATGGCAGACGGCTCGATGGCGAAAGCCCTGACGGGCAAACTCATGCCCCAGTCGGTTGTCTTCCTTCTGATGGGCGCACTCTATGTGGGCTACCTCTATGGTTACTGCCATTTCCCCTGCAACTGCGGCTTGCCCGTCATGCTCGTGGTCATGGCGCTTGGCGTATTGGCTGCACAGGGCATGGGCGTCTTCATGTACGCCATGTTGCCATCGTTGCGCATGGGGTTGAGCTTCGCCTCGCTCTGGGGCGTCATCTCGTTCAGCATCTGCGGCATGTCGTTCCCCACGATGGCCATGCACCCCATGCTTCAGGGACTGAGCTACCTCTTCCCCCTTCGCCACTACTTCCTGCTCTACGTCAACTGCGCCCTCGACGGCTACCCCCTTCTCAACGCCTGGCCCTACGTCGTCGGACTTCTCGTCTTCATCGCCCTGCCCGTGCTGTTGTTGAAGCGGCTGAAGAAAGTGGTGCTCACCGTTCCTTATATCCCCTGACCCGTTATGACACAGAAAATCAAGAAATACTGGTTGCAGTCGTGCGAGGATTGGAACTATATCTTCAAGCAGGAGTTGCGCCACATCATTAAGGACGAAGGCGTGCTCATCTTCTTCTTCCTCGTCCCCTTGGCCTACCCCCTGCTCTACAGTTTCATCTACACCAACGAGACCGTCCGCGAAGTGCCCGTCGTGGTCGTCGACGAAAGCCACAGCGCCGACAGCCGCGCCTATATCCGCAAACTCGACGCCACCGCCGATGTCCACATCGTGGAATATTGTCCCGACATGGCTACCGCGCAATCCCGCATAAAGAGCCGCGACGCCTACGGCATAGTCCGCATACCGTCCGACTTCTCCCTCCGCCTCGCCCGCAACGAGCAGGTGCCCGTCAGCATCTATTGCGACATGAGCGGAATGCTCTACTACAAAGCCATCCTCACCGCCAACACAAACGTCTCGCTCGATACGAACGCCCGCATCAAGGTACAGAAGGCAGGCAACACCACCGGGCAGCAGGACAAGGTGACCGAACACCCCATCGCCTACGAGGAAGTGAGCCTCTACAACCCCCAGAACGGTTTCGCCTCCTTCCTCATCCCCGCCGTGCTCGTCCTCATCATCCAGCAGACGCTCCTGCTCGGCGTGGGCATTTCGGCAGGAACGGCGCGCGAGCAAAACCGCTTCCGCGAGCTCATGCCTGTCGACCGCCACTATACAGGTCTTCTCCGCATCGTCCTCGGCAAGGCGTGGGCCTATTTGCTCATCTACATCCCCATTTCGGTCTATGTCCTCGGCGTCGTGCCGCGCATTTTCCGCCTCAATCAGATAGGCAATCCCGGCGACCTCGCACTCTTCGTCATGCCCTTCCTTCTGGCGTGCATCTTCTTCGCCATGACCGTTTCCGTATTGGTGCGCCACCGCGAGACGTGCATCATGCTCATCGTCTTCAGTTCGTTGCCCCTGCTCTTCATCTCCGGCGTGTCGTGGCCCGGCGCAGCCATCCCGAGTTTCTGGCAAGTCGTGTCCTATGCCTTCCCCTCCACCTTAGGCGTCAACGGCTTCCTCAAGATCAACAACATGGGCGCGCAGCTGATTGATGTCCGCCACGAGTGGCTCATCCTTTGGGGGCAGGCCATCGTCTATTTCTTCACCACCTGCCTCGTCTATCGCGGCAGCATCATCGCCTCGCGCCGCCACTACATTGCCCGCTACAAGCGGCTCAAGGCAGAACTGCTGAAGCGCGCCCAATAACCCCACTTCTTCCGTCCCGCAGTCCTATATATATTATATGTATACCCTTATGGAAAAGATAAAAGTATTCGTAATGCCCACCTGCCCCGACTGCACCGCCGTCAAGCAGCAGGCGGCATCCGACCCGCGTTTCGAACTCATCGACATTGGCGCTCACGTCCGCAACCTGAAGCAGTTTCTCGCCCTGCGCGACACCAACCCCGCCTTCTCTGCCGTCAAGCAGTCCGGCGCCGTCGGCATACCCTGCTTCCTCTGTCCCGACGGCCGCATCGCCTTCTCGCTCGCCGACCTCGGCTTGGACAACCTCGAGAGCGTCGTCCCATCAGCCACCGATGACGCCCCCTCATGTAGCCTCGACGGCAAGGGCTGCTGATTACGCCGCCCTTGCCCCGCGCCGCCGCGCCCTCGATTCCTAGATTCAGCCCTATGTTTTCAGCAATCTGACTCGTATTTTCAAAACCTTGTTCAGCGCAAATAAGTCCCATCTGAGAACCCTCAAAAAATAGTCCTGAGCTTTTCTGAATTAGTCCTGAGCTTTTCACCCAATAGCTCAGGACTATTTTTCAAAAGCTCTAAGTTTGCAGTTGATAATGGAAAGGATAAACGTAGGACTCT
>JAUNOO010000095.1 GCA_030531095.1 Bacteroidales bacterium | reverse complement strand
AAAAGCTCAGGACTAGTTACCAAAAGCTCAGGACTAGTTTTTGATGGATCCAGTCGTGCTTTCTGTAGCTTTGATAAATAACTCACAAACAAGAGGTTGAGCGCAGAATCTCCGACATTGCCGCCGCACCGCAGCGGGCGACACTGAAAAAATTGGTTTTCAGCGTGAAGAGCATTACACCTCGCAAGCGGAACTTGGGTAAACAAAAAAATCTTTCATTTATTTTCATTCAGCACCAATTTTTTGTATTTTTGCAATGGACTGACATCGCCTTTTGCCTGTCGCGGTCAGACAAATTCTTTCTGGACAGCGCAAACAGAGCAACCTACGCCGAGCCGAGTGTGGCGGGGGCATATTGAGTTATGCCGATGCCATGCAAGGAGGTCTTGGGGTGGGAATGTAAGTCCAGACATTTAGAAGGCGTTTACTCGACGCTGTGTTTGAGACGCATCGAATCTTGCAAAATCTCGAATTTTAGTCTTGAACGTAGCAACGGTAGATGTCCCGGGTGTGATTACATCAATCCTGCGGAGACCGTGTAAGCTCAGATTGTATCCTTTTTGGGGTACAACGCTTGGCTTATTTGGTCTCTCGTGGTAGCGATTATCATATCGGCGTGGGCTCTGACGTTGTCTGTTCAACTAAAATGGGCAATGCAAGAGCCTCGATGCGTGGAATGGACAACAGTACGATTCCACGCTTTTTTATGTCTATGGGAAAAACTCGAAACAACAACTTTTTAAATAAGCTCAAATTGCAAAATCGTATCTAACTAATTTGAGTGAAAGGATTGTAGTAATTATTGGGATGAAAAAACAGACGGGAGACGGATTCATGACAAGTAAGTGGAAATGGTCATGAGTGGCGTACTCCCCAAAGCTGGAGGCTGCGCCGATTCTTTTGCGCAGCCTCCTTTTGTGCAGTTCTTCAGAATCGCAAACATATACCTACAAGTTCAACACCCCCCATACAAACAACCACAAAAATATCGCTACAGCATCTTGTTTTTCAGATTGTTGTAGCGATATTGCGGAGAGGATAGGATTCGAACCTACGAAACCCTTTAGGGGTTTACACGCTTTCCAGGCGTGCCTCTTCAACCACTCGAGCACCTCTCCTGATGTGGGTTGAATTTGTGGGACTGTTTTCCCAAATCGGCTGCAAAGGTAATATTATTTTTTTAATCAAAGGGGTTTTCGGCTAAAATATTTTGCGGGAGGTCTAAATGAAGGCACAACCTTCGGGAGTATGGCGGAGATGAGCCATGTTCTCGAAGGTTGTGCTTTATTTGTGCGCAGGCTGAAAAACGAAATGCGCAGGCGAGTGGGCGAACAGAGAGGAAATTGTCCGCATCTCGCGCGCACCACTTAGAAGCGGTAGGTCATTGTCAGACCAAAGTTTTTGAAGCCTGAGTCGATGAGGCCGAAGTTGTCGCCGATGTTGAGTGCAATCATCGGGCGGTAGTCGATACCGATGGTGAGCGGGAAGTCCTTCACTGTGAAGCCGAAGCCGAGGGTGCCCACGGGACCAACAAAGAGACCGTCGTCGCTGTCAGCGTCGTAGAAACCGAGGCCAGCACCCACGCCGCCCCAGAATTTCCAGGTGGCGAAGTTGGGCGTCCAGTCTGCCCATTGCTTGATGTTCCAATTGTAGACCGCCTGGAAGCAGAAACCGTCGTTGAGGTCGAAGACACCGGCAGTGACGTCGAGGAAATTCTTGTTGTTGAAGTGGTACTGGTATTCCAAGTCCATAGTGGAGCCACCGAGGTGGACACCGATTGCGTGCGGCGTGCTTTGGGCGTGACTGCCGAGCGCGAAAGCAAACGTCATGAGCGCTGCCATAATGATTTTCTTCATAAGCGTTTTGGCGTTAAGTGGATAAAATTGGTCTGCTGTCCAGACCTTCTATGGCAAAGTTAAGGTTTTAGTTTTCGCGCGCTTTTATTTTTCTCCTAATAATTGTTTAAGTGGGTGATTTTACCCGTCAGAGGGCGGATAGACGTCCTCCGCCAGTGCCCGTTTGCCGTCTGTGAGGCGACGATGGGGGACGACTGGCAGCGGGCTGGCGGTCAACGGCAGAGGGGGACAAATTAGCACGGTGCTACTTTGGCTGTCTCAGGAAAAGACCGTAACTTTGCGCCAATGGAAACTCCCGTTCTAAGTATTGCGCAACTGGCAACGGGCTATACGGCGGGGCGTCACCGCACGGTCATAGCCCGCAGTCTGTCCGCCTCGCTTCCTGCCGCCTCTGTCACGGCGCTCATCGGCCCCAACGGGGCAGGAAAGAGTACCCTCCTGCGCACGTTGGCCGCCCTGCAGCCCGCCCTCGGGGGCGAAGTTTGCTGGTTGGGTCGACCGCTGGCGGAATATACCGCGCGGGAGCTGGCGCGTACCATTGCGGTGGTGCTCACTGCCCGCCCTGCTGCCGACGGACTCACCGCGCGGCAGGTTGTGGAACTGGGCAGACTGCCGCATACGGGCTTTGGCGGACGACTTACTGCCACCGACCGCGCCATTGTGGACGACGTGATGCGGCTCACCGAGACTGAAGCCTTCAGTTCGCGCCTGCTCACGGCACTGAGCGACGGCGAGCGCCAGCGTCTCATGATTGCGAAGGCTCTGGCGCAACAGACGCCCGCCATTTTGCTCGACGAGCCCACTGCCTTTCTCGATTTCCCCGGCAAGGTGAGCCTCCTGCGCCTGCTCTGCGACCTCGCCCACCGGCATGGCAAGACGGTGCTCCTTTCCACCCACGACCTCGAACTCACCTTCCAGATGGTGGGCCGCCTCTGGCTCCTTTCGCCCGACGGCATCATCGAAGGCACGCCCAGCCAACTCGCCGCTGACGGCAGTCTGGGCCGCTTCTTCACCGCCCCCGGCGTCAGCTTCGACGCGTCCGCCCTGCGTTTCAGGGTGTCCGATGCGCGCTGAGCGCTCCTTTTTGGGGCGGGAAAAATGGAAGCCCCCGACATTCCTCTTTCAATTCTAAAAAACAGACAGAAACAATGATAGTTTGCATCGCCGAAAAGCCCAGTGTCGCCAAGGATATCGCCAAAATTCTGGGCGCTACCCAGACGCGCGACGGCTACATCGAGGGCAACGGCTACCAAGTGACGTGGACCTTCGGCCACCTCTGCGAACTGAAGTCGCCCGAGGACTACCGTCCCGAGTGGAAGCGGTGGTCGCTGGCGGCACTGCCCATGGTGCCCGAGCGTTTCGGCATCAAACTGAAGGACGACAAAGGCATCGCCCGCCAGTTCGCCACCATCCAGGCACTCATGCAGAATGCCGACAGCATCGTCAACTGCGGCGATGCCGGACAGGAGGGCGAGCTCATCCAGCGCTGGGTGATGCAGAAGGCGGGGGCAAAGTGTCCCGTGCAACGCCTCTGGATTTCCTCCCTCACCGAGGAATCCATCCGCGAAGGCTTCGCTGCCCTCAAGCCGCAGGACGACTACAAGTCGCTCTACGAAGCCGGGCTCTGCCGCGCCATCGGCGACTGGTTGCTCGGCATGAACGCCACGCGCCTCTACACCGTCAAGTACGGCCAGCAGGGTCGTGGCGGCGAACCGCTTTCCATTGGCCGCGTACAAACCCCGACGCTTGCCCTGATTGTGCGCCGCGACGAGGAAATCAAGAACTTCAAACCCGAGCCCTACTGGGTACTCACCACAGTCTACCGCGACACCACCTTCACTGCCGTGATGGAAGACCCCAATGCCGACGAGCCCACCGCAGCCGAGGGCGACAAGTCCGCCGAGGGCAAAAAGGGGACAGAAAAAGCCGCCCGCCGCGGCTTCACGAGCGAGGAAGAAGGCCGCGCCGCCCTCGAGCGCATCAAGGACGCGCCCTTCACCGTCACGTCCGTGGCGCGCAAGAACGGCACCGAAGCGCCCCCACGCCTTTTCGACCTCACCTCTCTCCAAGTGGAGTGCAACAAGAAGTTTGGCTACTCCGCCGAACAGACGCTCAATATCATCCAGAGTCTCTACGAACGCAAGCTCACCACCTATCCGCGCGTCGACACCACCTTTCTGAGCGACGACATCTACGGCAAGTGCAAGGGCATCCTCAACGGCATTGCCGGTCAATACGGCGCCCTGCTGCAGCCCCTGCGCGGCGCACCGCTGCGCAAGAGCAAGAAGGTGTTCGACTCCTCCAAGGTCACCGACCACCACGCCATCATCCCCACCGGCGTACCCGCCACGGCGCTGACCGACGTGGACCGCAACGTCTACGACCTCGTGACGCGCCGCTTCATCGCCGTGTTCTACCCCGACTGCCACTTCGCCACGACCACCGTCCTCGGCGAAGCCGCCGAAGTCCCCTTCAAAGTGAGCGGCAAGCAGATACTCGAACCCGGTTGGCGCGTAGTCATCGCCGCCCCCGACGCACCTCGCGAGGGCGAGGAGGAACGTACGCTCCCCGCCTTCACAAAAGGCGAAAGCGGCCCCCACGTGCCCGACCTTGCCATGAAGATGACCCAGCCACCCAAGCCCTACACCGAAGCCTCGCTGCTCCGCGCCATGGAAACTGCCGGCCGCTTGGTCGAAGACGAAGAACTGCGCGACGCCCTCAAGGAGAACGGCATAGGCCGCCCCTCCACCCGCGCCGCCATCATCGTCACGCTCAAGAAGCGCCAGTACATCCAGTACCAGCGCAAGTCCATCTACCCCACGCCCCGCGGCACCGAGCTCATCCACCTCATCAAGGAAGAACTCCTCAAGAGCGCCGAACTGACGGGCCGCTGGGAGCGCAAGCTCCGTCTCATCGAGCACCACGAGTACAGCCCGCAGCAGTTCATCGACGAACTGAAAGTGATGGTCAACGAGATTGTCCATCAGGTTCTTGCCGACAACTCCAACCGCCGCATCGCCTCCACCGAAGCCGTCAAGCCTGCCCTGCCGCCCATCCTGCAAGCCGCGCTCCAGCAACAGCAGACCGACGAAAAACCGCGCCGCAAAGTCATCCGCGTGGGCAGCAAATGTCCGCAGTGCGGCGAGGGCAAAGTCATCAAGGGCAAGACCGCCTACGGCTGTTCCCGCTGGAAAGAGGGGTGCGACTGGCGCAAACCCTTCAAGGCGTAGGCGGCTCCTATTATATAAAACAGGCAGTCCTATATAATAAGGTACTCCTATATAATATAAGGTATACCCCACCCCGAAACGCGGCTCACCCATAAACTCCGAAACCACAAACCCAATGAAACAATACCTCGACCTCCTCCAGCACATTCTCGACGACGGCGCCGTCAAGGGCGACCGCACGGGAACGGGCACGAAGAGCATCTTCGGCCACCAGATGCGGTTCAACCTGCAAGACGGTTTCCCGCTACTCACCACCAAGAAGCTCCACCTCAAGAGCATCATCTACGAACTGCTCTGGTTCTTGCAGGGCGACACCAATGTACGCTACCTCCAGGAACACGGCGTGCGCATCTGGAACGAGTGGGCGGACGAGCAGGGCGACCTGGGCCACATCTACGGCTACCAGTGGCGTTCGTGGCCCGACTACGACGGCAGCCACATCGACCAGATTTCGGAAGTGGTGCGCCAAATCAAGGAAACGCCCGACTCCCGCCGCATCATCGTTTCGGCGTGGAACGTGGCAGACCTCGGGCGCATGAACCTGCCGCCCTGCCACCTGCTTTTCCAGTTCTACGTGGCAGACGGACGGCTCTCGCTGCAACTCTACCAGCGTTCCGCCGACACCTTCCTCGGCGTGCCGTTCAACATTGCCAGTTACGCCCTTCTGCTCCAGATGATGGCGCAGGTATGTGGACTTCAGCCCGGCGACTTCGTACATACCACAGGCGACACCCATCTCTACCTCAACCACCTCGAGCAGGCGCGCCTCCAGCTCACGCGCACGCCGCGCCCCCTCCCCACCATGCGCATCAACCCCGACGTGAAGAGCATTTTCGACTTCCGCTTCGAGGACTTCCAACTTGAAAACTACGACCCCTGGCCGCACATCAAGGCCGAGGTCTCCGTCTGACCCAAACCCATCCCCGCAATTATGGTTTCAATCATCTGCGCCCTGGCAGCCAACCGCGCCATCGGCTATCAAAACCGCCTCATCTTCCGTCTCTCCGCCGACCTTCGTCGCTTCAAGTCGCTCACCACGGGCAACACCATCATCATGGGCCGCCGCACCTACGAGTCGTTGCCCAAGGGTGCCCTGCCCAACCGCCGCAACATCGTGCTCTCGCGCCGTCACGACCTCGTCTGCCCCGGTGCAGAAGTCTATCCCAGCCTTGCAGCTGCCCTCGAGGCGTGCCAGCCCGACGAACAGGTCTTCATCATCGGTGGCGAGAGCGTCTACGCCGAAGCTCTGCCCCTTGCCGACCGTCTTTGCCTCACCCACATAGAGGCCGTGCCCGACGCTGCCGACGCCTTCTTCCCCGAGTTCGACGCCACCGAGTGGCGCCTCGTCAGCAGTGAGAGCCACGACGCCGACGAAAAGAACGAAGCCCCCTACGTCTTTGCCGACTACGAGCGGATATAGAACGCCGCAGGCAAAGTTCCACCGCTCGCTTCAATACAATAACAAAAAGGAGCCGCAGACCACACGTCTGCAGCTCCTCTTTTTGTTTTCGGAAAGCCAGTTCGGAAAAATTTTGCTCCGCCGCTCTAGAATTTGCCCAGAAAAATCACGAACTTGCCGCGTGCTTCTTCCCCTGCCGGTCGCGAAGGATGTCCGCCATATTTTCTTTAGCCCAACCCACAAGCTGGTTGATGTGCGGCAAGAGTGAGAGGGCGCGCGGCGTGAGACCGTACTCCACGCGTGGCGGCACTTCAGCATAGACATTGCGCGTGACCAGTCCGTCCTCCTCGAGCGTGCGCAGCGTGTTGGTCAACATCTTCTGCGAAATGTCGGGAATTTCGCGCTGAAGGGCGTTGAAGCGCATCACGGTCGGCTGATTGTGGAGCGTGTAGAGGATGAGGAGCGACCATTTGTCGCTGATGCGCGAAAGGATGTGGCGGATGGGGCAATTAGGAAAAACCTCCTCTTTCATCGTGGTGCTATACATAGATAAAACTTTGAAATTCAACAATAGTCTACAAAAGTAACAAACAATCCCGACATAGCCAAACGCACCAAAGGCAAGTGTATTAATGGAGGTTAAAGTTGTTCTGGCGAAACTACTGATTTCGTGCATTACTAACCTCGCGGTAAGTATCTGTGGAGGAAGTGCCCTCTTGCAAAAGATTTTTTGAGGCCGTAATTTTGCAGTGTCGAAAAGGAGAAATCCTCGCGAAATGAACAAAAACATAAACCCATAAAAATCAGAAGAAAATGAAGAAAATTGTCCTCATCGGTGCCAGCGGCTATGCTGGCTCAGCCATCCTCCGCGAAGCCCTCAATCGTGGTCATGAAGTGACCGCCGTAGTGCGTAACCCTGAGAAAATCGCGCTGACCGACGCCAACCTCACAGTCGTGAAGGCCGACGCCACAAACCCTGCAACCCTCGCCGAAATAGCCCGCGGCAAGGATGCCATCATCAGCGCCTACAACCCCGGTTGGGCGAATCCCCACATGTATGAAGAGACGCTTGAGAACTACCCCAAAATCGTGGAAGGCGCAAAGCAGTCGGGCGTTGGCCGTCTGCTCATCGTAGGCGGTGCGGGTACGCTCTTCGTCAAGCCCGGTCTGCGCCTCGTGGATAGCGGTGTGCTGCCCGAAGCCTGGTTGCCCGGCGTGAAGTCGCTCGGCGAATTCTTCCTCAACACCCTCTCCAAGGAGCAGGACATCGACTGGGTGTTCTTCTCGCCTGCCGGCAACCTCGGCAACCTGCAACCCGGTACGCGCACGGGCAAGTATCGCCTCGGCAAGGACGACCTCCTCGTGGACGAAAAGGGCGAGAGCTTCATCTCGGTGGAAGACTACGCCGTGGCCATGATTGACGAACTCGAGCAGGAAAACCACCACCGCGAACGCTTCACTGCCGCATATTAAAGCGGAATTTCAATTGGATAAGACAGGAAGAAAGGCGACCCATCAGCAGGTCGCCTTTCTTTATATTTTGGGCGGCAGGCGCAACGAAGTCACAAAGCGTGCCGCGACAAGGACAAAAAATAGGGGAGGCGATGCCTCACGGCTTCCCCTCCCCAGCGCAAGGATATAAAACAAAAGATTTAAAATAGGACACTTTGTTGTTCGGAGGCAGCCCCTCCGAAGTTGACCTCATCCCTTTTGGCGTTGCCGCAAGGCTGGTCAACGTTTCTTTGTCTGGAACAAAAGTAGGAATTTTTTTCGATATGCGCAAAATACATTCAGCAGACAGCCCGATTTTTTCGGTAAAATCGCCATCTTATATATTTTATCGGTCAAAATACGCCCTTTTTTCGCGACGGAAGCGTCATGCCATTGGGGATTTTTTCGGGCGGTCAGTCTTGTTTTTGGGGAGGAAATGGCTATCAAAAAAATAGTCCTGAGCTTTTTCAAAATAGTCCTGAGGTT
>JAUNOO010000094.1 GCA_030531095.1 Bacteroidales bacterium | reverse complement strand
TAAGTTGAAAAAGCTCAGGACTAATTTTCAATAGCTCAGGACTAATTTTTGATAGCCCGAGCGAAAAACAACACAAAACGGGGTGGCAATGCGAATATAAAAAAGGCGTCCGAAAAAAACTTGAATGTCTTTTTCGGACGCCGATGGGCTTTGAACTTTTCTCTTATGTCGGACTCACTTCCTTTTGAAAAGCGGTTCAGAAAGAAACTTTATGGCTGTATCAAAATGCGAGTTTTGATGCGGTTCCACAGAATCTGTTCTTGAATCCTTGGGCAGATTATCATATTCTCCACAAGTGGCATGGTAAACCATTCGTGGATGAACACGGTGCGCTTTGTGATGTCGTTTTTCTCGGTCATATTTTCTGAGATGTATTAAAGGGGGTTGCTGTTCTGCTTGCAAAGATACGTTCTCCTCGCAAAGAGGGTCACCATTCCGAACCAATAAAAGAGGGGTTGAGCCACCTGGTTTTTGATGGTTCTGCCCGCGTCAAGAAAATGAAAGGAATTCGTCACTAATTTGTCCGAGTAAAAAAGCAAAACAGAGATAAGCATCGAAGAATCAGACACTTATCTCTGTTTGGTCGGAAAGAGGCGACTCGAACGCCCGACCCCTACGTCCCGAACGTAGTGCGCTACCAACTGCGCTACTTTCCGATTTAGCGGTGCAAAGGTACGGCTTTTTTTTGATTGAGGAAATTAATTTGCTACTTTTTTACGACGACATCCACCACTATCTTAGGATTGACAGGGTCGTTTGTAATAAGGAGCACCCTGCGGCGACCTTTGAAGTCGGCGGTCGTGGCGTTGACGGTAATCCGCAGTTTGTCGCTTTCGCCGGGGGCTAAGGTGCGCTTGCCCAACTTCACGCTCAAACCGGGGTTGTAGACCTGAAGGGCGCTGACGACGAGGGGCGAATCGCCGGTGTTGGTCAGGATGACGTCGTGCTTCAGGCGCTTCTTCGTCCCCATAGAGCCCATGTTGATGGTCGTGCTGTCCAGTTCGGCGCGCGGGGCTATCGCCAACTGCGCGTCGGTGTAGGTCTGCTCGGGCAGGAGGGTGGCAGAGACGTTGATTTCGTTGTCGCGACTGACGCGGTCGCCGGCAAAACGACTCACGTAGATGCTCGTTTGCGTCAGACCGTAGGCACGAAGCAGTTCACTGTTGAGCGTAAAGTTCAGACGACCCGCGCGACCGGGACGGATAATCTGCGGGTCGGCAGTCACCGTGAGGTATTTGGGCAGGTGCATCAGTTCGGGCTCCAGCGACTGGCGTCCGGCGTTGAACACCCTGAGGGACTTGACGGGCATGTCGCCGCGGCGCACGTCGTCAAACTCGAGGTTGTCCGATTCAATGTAGATGTCGCCCACGTGGTAGGGATAATCTTCCGCTTCGTTGATAAGTTCCGTCACCACGTCGCCGCTCAGCGTCAGGTAGTAGGGCTTTTCGGCGAGATTGGTGTAGACCGCCACCTGCTTCTCGAAGTGACCGAGGAGTTCGGCGTCGAAGGTCGCAGTGAGTTGGCCCGACTTTCCGGGGGCGATGATGCCCTGCGTCCATTCTACGGCGGTGCAACCGCAATCGGGGCGCACATCCTTTATCCAAAGCGACGCGGAGTCGGTATTGGTCAGGGTGAAGGTGGCTGTGCGTACATCGTGCCAGAGGATTGTGCCAAACTCGTGGCGGAGGTTGTCGAAGCGCACTTGGGCGAGGGCTGCCGCCGAAAGGGCTATGAAAAATATGGTGGTGAGAATATACTTGAGGTGTTGCATGTGATGCTTTTTGAAGTCTGTAAGTCGCCGATACTTTTCGGCAAGCGCAAAGTTAGGAAAAAAAAACGGAATAGACTTGGCGCTTCAGCGGATGTTGGTTATTTTTGCTGAGCAAATTTAACGGTGTTCTGCTTTTTTAAGTAAGGCACTCAGTATTTTAAGTTTGGTGGACAAATTGAACTTGCCGACAACGACCGGCAATGTCCCCAAAAGACGACCTGCACCGAACAGATTTGCGAAGTCCGCCACCGCAAACGGGGCTGAAACTGCGCCCCTCTCCCCCAGCCTGCCGACAACAGGACCGGCACAGAGAAAACGCTTTGGCGGAGCAGAAGTCATACCCCCAATACATCTGACACACACTTATGACGAAACTGATTTCATGGAACGTCAACGGCCTCCGCGCCTGTTGCGACAAGGGTTTCCGCGAGGCTTTCGCCGAACTGGATGCCGATTTCTTTTGCCTGCAGGAAACGAAGATGCAGGCGGGCCAACTCGAACTGACGTTTGAGGGCTACAAGAGTTATTGGAACTACGCCGACAAGAAGGGCTACTCGGGCACCGCCATCTTCACGCGCCACGAGCCGCTGGCGGTGACTTACGGTCTGGGCATCGACGCCCACGACCATGAGGGGCGCGTCATCACGCTCGAGATGGAGAAGTTCTTCCTCGTCACCGTCTACACGCCCAATTCGCAGGACGAACTGCGCCGACTGGATTACCGCATGACTTGGGACGACGATTTCCGCAACTACCTCCTCGCGCTCGATGCCCGCAAGCCCGTCATCGTTTGCGGCGACCTCAACGTGGCGCATCAGGAAATCGACCTGAAGAACCCGAAGACCAACCGCCGCAACGCGGGCTTCACCGACGAGGAGCGCGGCAAGTTCGGCACGTTGCTCGACGCCGGCTTCACCGATTCGTTCCGCCACTTCTACCCCGACCGCGAGGGCATCTACTCGTGGTGGTCCTACCGCTTCCGCGCCCGTGAAAAGAACGCAGGGTGGCGCATCGACTATTTCCTCGTCTCCGAACGCCTCCGCCCGCAACTGCTCGGGGCTGAAATCCACACCGAAATTTTCGGCTCAGACCATTGTCCGGTCGAGGTCACACTCGACGGGTTGCTCTGATGCCTGCCGCGCCACACCTGGCACAAGACTTTATTATTACCATCACACCTTATTTATATAGTACCTCACACTACCAAACCAGCATCCAGCGATGAAAACTTTTATCAAGCAAGTCCTGGCCGTCATTACCGGCATAGTCATCGTCACCGCATTCGCGGGCATCATGTCTGTCGTGATGCTCGTCGCTCTCATTGCGGCGGACTCCGAAAAGCCACCTCTCACGCCGGGCACAGTCCTTCACCTCAACCTCAACGGCAGCATTGAGGAGCGCACTGTGGAGAATCCGCTCAACGAATTCCTCGGCTCGACCGCCGTAGGGGCGCAGGGGCTCGACAATATTCTCACCGCCATCCGCGTGGCAGCCAAGAACGACCTCGTTTCGGGCATCTACATCGAAGGGGGCATCACCTTGTCCGACTATGCTTCGCTCGAGGAAATACGCAAAGCCCTGACCGACTTCAAGAAAACGGGGAAATTCATCATTGCCTACGGCGAAAACTACACGCAGGGCGCCTACTATGTGGCGAGCGTGGCAGACAGTCTGTTCATCAACCCGTCGGGGATGATTGACTGGCACGGCATCGCCTCGCAACCTATTTTCTATACCGACTTGCTCGAGAAGATTGGCGTCAAGATGCAGACTTTCCGCGTAGGGACGTACAAGAGTTTCATCGAGCCATTCACCCGCACCGACATGAGCGAAGCCAACCGCGCACAGGTGTCGTCCTATATTTCCGACATCTGGACGGTGGTCAGCAAGGACGTGTCTGTGTCGCGCAAAATTTCGGTAGACAGCCTCAACGCACTCGCCGACCGCTACACAACTTTGGCGAGCACGGACAGCTATATCAAGTCGGGGCTGGCAGACGCGACGGCCTACATCGACGAAGTGCGCAACAGCTTGCGCTATCAGGCCAAGACCGAGGAACTCAACCTTATCACGCCCGCCGAACTGGCGCTCTACGACGTGCCTTCGGGCGGCGGTGAGGGCGAAGTGGCAGTCTACTACGCCTCGGGCGACATCGTGGGCAGCGAAGAAACGGGTATGCTCACCGGCGAGAGCCAGATTGTAGGGCCTAAGGTGGTGGAAGACCTCGACCGCCTCATGAACGACGACCACGTCAAAGCCGTCGTGATACGCATCAACTCGGGCGGCGGCAGTGCCTTCGCCTCCGAACAGATGTGGCACGCTGTGCGCCTGCTCCGCGCCAAGAAGCCGGTCGTAGTGTCGATGGGCGGCATGGCTGCGTCGGGCGGCTACTACCTCGCCTGCGGCGCTGATTATATTGTGGCTGAGCCCACAACGCTCACCGGTAGCATCGGTATTTTCGGCATGATTCCCGACGCGTCGGGCTTGCTGACCGAGAAGTTGGGTCTCCACTTCGACGTGGTCAAGACCAACGAGGCTTCCGACTTCGGTGCCATCGGCCGGCCGTTCAACGGCAGAGAATCCGCCGCCATGCAGGCCTACGTCGAGCGGGGCTACGCCCTCTTCCTAAGTCGCGTGGCAGAAGGCCGCCACATGGAGGTCGCCGACGTAGACTCTCTGGCGCAAGGTCGCGTATGGACGGGACGACAGGCCATGAGCCTCAAACTGGTCGACAAGCTTGGCACGCTCGAAGACGCCATTGCCGAAGCCGCCCACCGCGCCGAAATCAAAGACTACAGCGTGACGAACTACCCCGAGCAGACCGACTGGTTCACGGACATCATCGAAGGCTACAAGTCCGACTATATGGAAAGACGCGTCAGTGCGGTGCTGGGCGAATACTACAAACCGCTCCTTTTCGTCAGCAGTCTGAAGGGCACTGACTGCATCCAGGCGCGCATACCCTACGACCCGAATCTCAACTAATTGCGCCGCCGAATGAACGTCTTCTCCTACCTCCTAATGCCACTGGCTTGGCTCTACGATGCCGCCACGCGCATCCGCAACGCCCGCTTCGACTCGGGGAGTCTCCCCTCGCGGCGTTTCGGACTGCCCGTCATCGCCATTGGCAATCTGGCAGTGGGAGGAACTGGCAAGACGCCCCACACGGAATATGTGGTCCGCCTGCTCCGCGACCGCTTTCGCGTGGCGATTCTCAGTCGCGGCTACGGCAGACGCTCGCGCGGTTATGTCCGCGCCGCGGCAGGCGTCACGGCAGCCGAACTGGGCGACGAGCCGTTCCAGATGTGGCAGAAGTTTCCCGACGTGGCTGTGGCAGTAGATGCCGACCGCTGCGAGGGCATCGACCGACTTTTGGCAGAAGAGCCCGCGCCCCCGCAAGCCATTGTCCTCGACGATGCTTTCCAGCACCGCTATGTGTGCGCCGGGCTCTACGTGCTGCTCACCGACTACAGCCGCCTCTACACGTCCGACTTCGTTTTGCCCGCCGGTCGTCTGCGCGAGTCGCGCCGAGGCGCCCGCCGCGCCCACGTCATCATCGTGACGAAATGCCCCGCCGAACTTTCGCCCGACGAGGCTGCCGAAATTCGCCAACGACTACGCCCACAGGCGCATCAGGCGGTTTTCTTCACGACCTTCCGCTACGGCAAGCCCTATAAACTCTTCCCCGACGCGCCACCAGAGCCCCAATCGTGGGCAGGAAAGTCAGTCTTCGTCCCTACTGGCATTGCCCGCCCCACCCCATTGCACCAGCACGTCGAAGCCACGGGCGGAAAAGTCAAGGCGCACAACTTTGGCGACCACCACAACTTCACGCCCGCCGACGTCAAGACGCTCAACGCGGCGTTCGAAGCCCTGCCGCCCGACAGCCTCGCCCTCACCACGGAGAAGGACGCGGCGCGCTTCGCCCTCGTCGGGGCGCACTTCTCACCCCGACTCCGTGCGGCATTGCTTGTGCAGCCCATCGAAGTGGCGTTCCTCCACGGCGAAGAAGAAACATTCAAAAAAATCATCACCGACTATGTTACAGAAAATCAAGCAAACCGCTGAGTGGCTCCAGCAGCACACTGCTGCCCGCCCCACCACCGCCATTGTACTCGGCACAGGACTAGGCCGACTGGCTGCCGAAATAGAAGTCATCGACGCATTCCCCTACGCCGACATCCCCAACTTCCCCATATCAACAGTAGAAGGCCACAGCGGACGCCTACTCTTCGGCCGCTTGGGCGGTCGCGAAGTGATGGCGCTCGAAGGCCGCTTCCACTACTACGAAGGCTACGACATGAAGCAGGTGACCTTCCCCGTCCGCGTCATGTACGAACTGGGCATCAAACGGCTCTTCGTGAGCAATGCGGCAGGCGGTGTGAATCCCGACTTTGAAATCGGCGACCTTATGCTCATCACCGACCACATCAACTTTCTCCCCGAGCATCCGCTCCACGGTCCCAACTTCCCCACAGGCCCACGCTTCCCCGATATGCACGAGGCTTACGACCATACCTTCCTTGAGGCGGCGCGCAAAATTGCCGCCGAGAAAGGCATCCACGTAGTGGAGGGCGTCTACCTCGCCACGCAGGGACCCACCTACGAAACGCCCGCCGAATACCGTATGTACCGCACCTTCGGCGCTGACGCTGTGGGCATGAGCACCGTGCCCGAAGTCATCGTAGCGCACCACTGCGGCATCCGAGTCTTCGGCATCAGCATCATCACCGACCTCGGCGTGCCAGGCAAAATTGTCGAAGTCAGCCACGAGGAAGTGCAGCGCGCCGCCAACGCCGTGCAGCCGCTCATGGCGGACATTTTCCGCGAACTCATCAAGCGACTGGGCGACGACTGATTTGCGCCGCATATAGAGCTACGCCCGCCTACTGTAAAGACTAAATTTCTACATTTTGCAGAGAGCAAGTTTTCCGCTACGGAAAGTTTGCTCTCTATATTTTTATAGTCTCTCCTCAATTATCCCCTCTCCATCAGAAAAACACAGGCTAAGCTTTGGGCGAGGCGGAAATCGGAAGGGAAATACTGCAAATTTATTTGGGGGACAGAAGAAATACAAGTCAATAAGTTACATCCGCCACCGCACAGAATTTTAGGGGAGAGAAGAAAGAGCTTACTGGAAAAAATCATTCGTCAGAACTAAAGGTATAAGGCATTGCGCCCGCTGGAGAAAACCGTTTATTCATTTCCACAACAGCACGACGAACGCCTTGCACAAACTGAAATGTGGATTAGATTTGGGTTGTCTAATTCATATTTTTATTAATCCTATAAATCACCAGCTTTATGACATCATTCAGAGTCAAGTTTCGCCCCTCAACCGTGGAGGGACGTAAGGGTATCATCTACTATCAAATCATCCACCAGCGAAAAGTGCGCCTCTACAACACCACGTTCCACATTTTCAAAGCGGAGTGGGACGCTACGCAGAAATGGCTGAGGTTTTCGCCAGTCAACCCCCGACTGCAGGTGCTCATGAAATACTCTGACGCCATCCAGACGGACATCGACAAACTGCAGCGCATCGTCAACAGACTCGACCATCAGGAACTTCCCTTCACAACCGACGACATCATCGAGGCTTTCCGCCACAACTTCTCGAACACGTTCTTCAACTTTATGAAATCGGAAATCGTACGCCTACAACTGCTGGGATGTCACCGCACGGCGGAGACTTACGAAGCGTCGCTCAGTAGCTTCCGCGCATTTCTGCACCAGAGACGCAACGCGTTTGAGCACTTCGACGCGGAACTGATGCAGGCTTACGAGACTTATATGCGGCGCAAGGGACTCTCGCCCAACACGACCTCGTTCTACTTCCGCACGCTCCGCGCCGTCTACAACCGCGCCGTGGAGCAGGGACTGCTGTTGGAGACGCAACCTTTCCGCCACGTCTACACGGGTGTGGCAAAAACCGAAAAGCGCGCGGTGCCGCTGGAGGTGGTGCGCCTCATCAAGACGTCGTCGCTCGACAGCCACCCGCACTGGCAACTGGCGCGCGACCTGTTCCTCTTCAGTTTCTACACGCGGGGAATGTCGTTCATCGATATGGCGTACCTCCGCAAATGCGACCTGCACGACGGCATTCTCACTTACCGCCGCCGCAAGACGAACCAGGAACTGCGAATCAGGTGGGAGGCCTGCATGCAGACCATAGTGGACCGCTATGCCCAGGATGACGACACGCCATACCTGCTACCTATCATCCGACAAATCGGTGTGGACGAGCGCACACAATACCGCAACGCACTGACGCTGGTGAACCGCCACCTCCGCAAAATCTCCAAATTGCTGAAATTTGCCACGCCCATCTCGATGTACGTGGCGCGCCACTCGTGGGCAAGCATTGCCAAGAGCCGCGACATTCCCATCTCCATCATCAGCGAGGGCATGGGACACGAGTCGGAAAAGACGACGCGCATCTACCTCACCGCGCTCGACAGCGTGAGGGTGGACACCGCTAACCGCAAAGTACTCGAGGCGCTATAAGTTTTCTGGGGAGCGGACTTTCTTTTTCAGTTAGCCCGCTCCAAACCCATTTTTCTGGGAACGATATACAAGTTGTCCCTGAATGGAAATATCACACGGATTCACTCAAATTTGATAGAGATGTCCGCATAAAATTCGTGTGCATAGTCCATATTTGTGCCGATAATTTGCACGAGGAAAAAGATATGTTTTTCCCTTTCCAAAAAAGTT
>JAUNOO010000093.1 GCA_030531095.1 Bacteroidales bacterium | reverse complement strand
CTTAGTCCTGAGCTTTTTGAAATTAGTCCTGAGGTTTTGGAGAAGTATCACAGGGATATTTTTCAAAAGCTCTGTTGGGGGATTAAAAAGCACTTGGAAAAAGTCCGGGGACTCGTAATGCGCTGTGTGATTTCCTTCTCAAAACCAGTGCGTCGCAAGGTCTGCTGTCTATATTCCAATGGGTGACATAAGAAAATAGAAATAAGTATTGCCTTTTGCTTTACGATTTGTGCGAATTTGGCAAGTAAATCGCGCAAATAGAAAGTATTTCATACAAATTTGTGCGATATTGAAAGAATTTCTTATTATTTTTGGTTGGTATTGTAAGATTTTTATACCTTTGCATCGTCATAACCAACACAACGATGCAACGAACTATAGAATTTACGAAGATGCACGGCGCAGGTAACGATTATATCTACGTCAACACACTCGCCTATCCTCTCGCCAATCCCAGTATGCTCTCCGCACTATGGAGTGACCGCCATAAGGGCATTGGAGGCGATGGGCTTGTGCTTATCGGTCCGTCCACGGTGGGCGATTTCTCGATGCGCATTTTCAACAATGACGGTTCGGAGGCGCGTATGTGCGGCAACGCCTCGCGCTGCATTGGCAAATATTTGCACGACAACGGCTTGACCAGCAAGCTGAGCATCAAGCTCGAGACGCTTTCGGGCATCAAGGTGCTGCACTTGCAGCTTGACGATGAGGGCTATGTGGGCAGTGTGACGGTGGATATGGACGCCCCCCAGCTTGCCGTTCCCACACAGTTGGCTACGCCCGACGGCAGCATGAAGGACGGCGAAGTGACAAGCACCACGGGCGAGACCTACAAGGGTACTTTCGTGTCGATGGGCAATCCCCATTTTGTCATCTTCACCACTGGCGTGGAAGACCTCGACCTGACCGCCGTAGGTCCTACGCTTGAGTTCGCACCCATCTTCCCCGAGCGGTGCAACATCGAGTTTGCCGAAGTCCGTGCCGACGGCAGCATCCGCATGCGCGTGTGGGAACGCGGTTCGGGCATCACGCTGGCTTGTGGTACGGGCGCTTGTGCCACGGCTGTGGCAGCTGCGCTCACGGGGCGCACTTCGCGCCGTAGCAGTATCGTGATGGACGGTGGCACACTCCGCATAGAATGGCGCGAGGACGACGGTCACGTCTATATGACCGGACCAGCCACGAAGGTCTTTGACGGCCGCATCACTTTCGAAGAATAATGGGGCAGGCAACGAGAACGGCCCAAACACAAAAGGGCTGAACCCAAGTGGCACAGCCCTTTGTCTGAATTAGACTCTACTATATTGGTATAAATAAACTATGGCAACGATTAACGAGAACTTTCTCAAACTCCAGAAAAATTATCTGTTTGCAGACATCGCGCAGAAGGTGGCTGCTTTCAAGGCTGCACACCCCGAAGCACAGCTCATCCGCCTCGGCATCGGCGACGTGACGCGCCCTTTGGCGCCCGCCGTCATTAAGGCACTCCATAAAGCCGTCGACGAAATGGCGAACGGCGAAACTTTCCGCGGCTACGGTCCGGAACAGGGCTACGAATTTCTCCGCAACGCCATCGTGGAGAACGACTTTGCCCCTCGCGGCATCAAGATTGAGGCCGACGAAATCTTTGTCAACGACGGTGCCAAGAGCGATACGGGTAACTTTGGCGACATCCTTGGTCGCGACAACACCATCTGCGTGACAGACCCCATATATCCCGTCTACATCGACTCGAACGTGATGGGCGAACGCGCTGGAGACTTCGTGGAAGGCGCTTGGAACCGCGTGACCTATTGCCCCTGCACGGCAGAGAACGACTTCACGCCCGCTCTGCCCGATCATCCCACTGACCTCATTTATCTTTGCTACCCCAACAACCCGACGGGCACAACACTGAGCCGTGAGGAGTTGGAAAAGTGGGTGGCTTACGCCCGCGCCAACAAGAGCATCATCCTCTATGACGCCGCCTATGAGGCGTATATTACCCGTCCCGAAATACCCCATTCCATTTATGAGATAGAGGGTGCGGAAGAATGCGCCGTCGAGTTCCACTCCTATTCCAAAACCGCCGGTTTCACCGGTCTGCGCTGCGGTTACACCGTTGTGCCCAAGGCACTGACCGTCAAGACTGCTTCGGGCGAGCAGGCTCAGCTCAACCAGCTCTGGAACCGCCGCCAGTGCACGAAGTTCAACGGCACAGCCTACATCGTGCAGCGCGCCGCCGAAGCCATCTACAGTCCTGAAGGCAAGAAGCAAGTGCGCGAAACCATCGACTACTATATGACCAACGCCCGCATCATGCGCGAGGCCCTTACCGAAGTAGGCCTCAAAGTGTATGGCGGTGTCGATGCCCCCTATATCTGGCTCAAGACGCCTGCCGGCGTCGGCAGTTGGGCTTTCTTCGAACAATTGCTCACTGAGATTAACGTCGTCTCTACGCCCGGTGTCGGCTTCGGCCCTGCCGGTGAAGGCTACATCCGCCTTACGGCTTTCGGTCGCCGCGAAGACTGCGAAGAAGCCATGGCACGTCTCAAGAAGTGGCTGAAAAAGTAAAAAGATTAAACCGAAAAAGACTACCCCTGATGAAAACAAAACTCTTCAGCACCCTGGTATGCGTCGCCTGTGCGCTCTTCAGTCTGCAACTCGCCGCGCAGCCCACGCCGACAGCCGACGGCCTCTGGCTCGCTGACGACGGGGAACACATCAACTGTCATGGCGGCAACATCATCCGCCTCTCCGACGGCGTCTATTATTGGTATGGCGAGCACCGCGTCCAGAATATTCCCGGCACTACCGAGGACGGCATTTCGCTTTATACCTCGACCGACCTCAAGACATGGCACAACGAAGGCCTTGTGCTCAAGGCTTCCGCCGATACCCTCTCCGACATCGCCCTCGGTTGCATCATGGAGCGCCCCAAGGTGGTCTACAACGAAAAGACGGGCAAGTACGTGATGCTCTTCCACCTCGAACTGAAGGGCAAAGGCTATGCCGCCGCCCGCGTGGCGTTCGCGGTGGCGGACAATCCGAAAGGCCCCTTCACCTTCCTGCGCTCGCTGCGCCCCAATCCGGGCAAGTGGCCTGCCGATTTCAAGAAGGCCGACAAGAAAACCGCCAAGGCGCAGAATCCTTCCGACTACTCGAAGTGGTGGACGCCCGAGTGGCGCGTGGCTATTGAGAAGGGCATGTTCCTCAACCGCGACTTCGAGGGCGGACAGATGAGCCGCGACATGACGGTCTACATCGACGACGACGGTACGGCGTATCACATCTTCTCTTCGGAGGATAACCTCACCCTCCATCTGGCTGAGCTCACCGACGACTACCTCGACTACACCGGTCGCTACTGGCGCATCGCCCCATGCGGTCAGAACGA
The DNA here is from genome assembly GCA_030531095.1 of Bacteroidales bacterium. GTDB lineage: Bacteria > Bacteroidota > Bacteroidia > Bacteroidales > Bacteroidaceae > Alloprevotella. The sequence continues at coordinate 5,130 of JAUNOO010000093.1, read as the reverse complement.
AGCGCCTACGCTCTTCAAGAAGGACGGTACCTACTGGCTCATCACCAGCGGTTGCACGGGTTGGGCACCCAACGAAGCCCGTATGTTCAAGGCTTCCAAAATAACCGGTCCGTGGGAACAGGTGGCGTGTCCCTCACGCGGTGAGGGTGCCAAAACGACCTTCGGCGGTCAGGGCACTTATGTGATGTCCGACCCCGCGCGTCCCGGCGAGTTCATCTTTATGGCGGACATCTGGACGCCCAAACAGCTCAGCCACAGCCGCCACCTCTGGATTCCTATCAAGTTTGAAAACGGCGCGCCCGTATTGGAAGTGCAGAAGTAAACAAGGCGGGCAGAGACTTTTCCAAAAGAATTTCCCAAAACTGAAAATCAATAACAATTAAACTATAAGTAAAATGAGCAACCTCAGATTCAAAGTGGTAGAAGAGGCGTTCAAGAAGCGCCCTATCGAAGTGAAAGCCCCGGCAGAACGCCCGTCAGAGTATTTTGCCAAGTACGTGTTCAACCAGGAGAAGATGTTCAAGTATCTCCCCCTGAGCACCTACAAGAAGCTCCGCAAAGTCATTGAGCAGAACGAAGCCCTCTCTCTCGAAGTGGCAGACGAAGTCGCCAAAGGCATGAAGCAGTGGGCCATCGACATGGGCGTTACCCACTGTACCCACTGGTTCCAGCCGCTCACCGACGGTACGGCCGAGAAGCACGACGCTTTCCTCGAGCACGACTTCAAGGGCGGTATGGTAGAAGACTTCTCCGGTAAGGAACTCGTGCAGCAGGAACCCGATGCCTCCTCTTTCCCTAACGGTGGTATCCGCTCTACGTTCGAGGCCCGCGGTTATTCCGCTTGGGACCCCGCTTCTCCCGTCTTCATCGTGGGCGACACGCTGATGATTCCTACCGTCTTCATCTCCTACACGGGTGAAGCGCTCGACTATAAGGCTCCGCTCAAGAAAGCCCTTGCCGCTGTCGACAAAGCTGCTACGGCTGTCGCCAAATATTTCGACCCTAACGTGACTCGCGTCACTGCCAACTTGGGTTGGGAACAGGAGTACTTCCTCGTTGACGAAGGCCTCTATGCCGCACGTCCCGACCTGCTCCTCACTGGCCGCACCCTTATGGGTCACGACTCTGCCAAGAACCAGCAGATGGAAGACCACTATTTCGGCGCCATTCCCGAACGCGTGGCTGAGTTTATGCGCGACCTCGAAATCCAAGCCCTTGAATTGGGTATCCCCTGCAAGACGCGCCACAACGAGGTAGCTCCTAACCAGTTTGAGCTGGCACCTATCTTCGAAGAGTGCAACCTTGCCGTTGACCACAACATGCTTATCATGTCGCTCATGCGCAACATCGCCCGCAAGCACGGCTTCCGTTGCCTCCTCCACGAGAAACCTTTCGCAGGCATCAACGGTAGCGGTAAGCACAACAACTGGAGTTTGACAACCGACACCGGCGCGCTGCTCCACGCTCCTGGCAAGACGCCTGAGGACAACCTCCGCTTCGTCACCTTCGTGGTTGAAACCCTCATGGGTGTATATCGCCACAACGGTCTGATTAAGGCCTCCATCATGAGCGCCACCAACGCCCACCGCCTTGGCGCCAACGAGGCTCCTCCCGCTATCATCTCCAGCTTCCTCGGCAAGCAGGTGAGCGAACTGCTCGACCGCGTTGAGAAGTCGACCAACGACGAACTCTTCACCTTGGAAGGCAAGCACGGCGTGCAGCTCGACATCCCGCAGATTCCCGAGTTGATGATTGACAACACCGACCGCAACCGTACGTCGCCCTTCGCCTTCACCGGCAACCGCTTCGAGTTCCGCGCCGTGGGTTCCGTCGCCAACTGCGCCAGCGCCATGATTGCGCTCAACACCGCCGTGGCTGAAGCCCTCTCCGAGTTCCACACCCGCGTTGAGGCTCTCATCGCCAAGGGCGAGAACAAGATTTCCGCCATCCTCGAAGTGCTCCGCGAGGACATCAAGACCTGCCGCCCCATCCACTTCGACGGCAACGGCTACAGCGAGGAATGGAAGGCTGAGGCAGCCCGCCGCGGTCTTGACTGCGAAACCTCCTGCCCGCTCGTGTTCGACCGCTACCTCGACGAGAGCAGCGTGAAGATGTTCGAAAGCATGAACGTCATGAACCGCCACGAGCTCGAGGCCCGCAACGAAATCAAGTGGGAGACCTACCAGAAGAAGATTCAGATTGAAGCCCGCGTACTCGGCGACCTTTGCATGAACCACATCATCCCTGTGGCCACCAAGTACCAGAGCGAACTCGTCGACAACGTCCACAAAATCCAGTTGGCCTTCTCCGACCCTGCAAAGGTTAAGGAACTGACGGCGTACAACATCGACCTCATCGAGAAAATCAACAAGCACACCAGCTTCATTGCCGAAAACGTTGAGGCCATGGTCGAGAAGCGTAAGGTGGTCAACAAGATTGAGGACGTGCGCGAACTTGCCATCGCTTACCACGATGACGTAGCGCCCTATCTCGACGCCATCCGCTACCACATCGACAAGCTCGAACTCATCGTTGAGGACGAAATGTGGACGCTTCCGAAGTATCGCGAACTCCTCTTCATCCGCTAATTCCGCCAAGCCCACACAGGCTTTTGCGAAATACACAGAGCGCGCGTTGCCCAGTCGGGTGGCGCGCGCTTTTCTTGGAAAGGAGGGCGTCAGAAGCAGAAAATTTAGTAATTTTGTCGGCTCATTCTGACGAGAATAAAATGGAACAGACAGAGAGAAACAAAATAAAACAAAGAAATATCGCAATCCGTCGCCTGCTGCAAGTGCTCGCTCTGCTGGTCATCGCCGCCGTGTGGTGGGTCGGTTTGCGCCCCATAAGCCTTAACCGCCAACTGGACGCCGTGTGCCGCGTCGAAGCCGTAATGTGTTACGCCCTTCCCCTTGAGAACGGCGACACGCTGCACATTTCCGTGCGCGACCGCCGACTTACTGACGACAACGGCGACCCCGTGCGCCCCGATACCGTCCGCCAGAACGGTATGTTCGTTTCGGGCGTGGGACATGTCGTCACCTCCACCGCCCTTTTCCGCGGCGCGCCCGACAGCATTGCCGACGACTCGCTCCGCACCTTGCTCTGGGTAGAGCGGCAACGCCTTGCGGTACTCTCCGCCCAAAAGGCTGAGGCGGTGAAGGAGTTGGACTATTACGCCCGCACCCACACTGTCACCGACGACGGCTACAACGAGGTGATGACCTATAAGGATGCTACCGACCGCCAGTCACACTTGGTCGATTCGCTCCTCGCCCTCGTCACCGCCGTATTGGAGAAAGGGGAGAGTGCGCTCGAAGCCCGCTTGTGCTATAGCTTGAACGTGACCGCCACAGTTCCCGTCGTTCTTGCCGACGGCATCACCCCGACGCAGACCCGCACCTGCCAGTCCGCCGCCGTCCGTCTCGCGCGCCGTGCCGACTTGCTCTTGCTCCAGACGCTCAATTCCGACTTGCCGCCCAGCGGTACCTATTTCCAACTTTGGCACACCGACGTTGCGCCCGCAGGCCGTCTGCTGCTCGCGAGTTTGACCGACAGTATGCTCCCCGATGCCCTTCCCCTCGATTCCGCCTTCTTTCTTTCCCCGTCGCATGTCGAGGGTGGCGCCGTGACCGACAGGCGTGGGCAGTTGCTCGCCCTCCGCACCGCCTCGCGCGACGTGCCCCTCTCCGAAGTGCGCACGCTCTGCACCGACGTTGTGGGCGGATTGCAGTGGTGGACACAGAACGCCCGCGTCGCACTCAAGCGCATATTCCTGCCACCCTCAGACGATAATGCAGCCGCCCCCGATTCCGTTGCCCATTCGTCCCGAAATGTGTCGCGACGTCACCACCTCGGTGATTTTTATGCGACGTACCACACTGCCGATTCGGCGTATTGCGGCCGCGTTGTGGACGGCCTGCCCGAAGGCTTCGGCACAATGACCTACGCCGACGGCGCCAGTTTCACTGGCCTTTGGCGCGCCGGTCGTCGCGAAGGCTATGGCGAACTTTGTGACTCCCTCGGCCGTCGCATTTCGGGCATTTGGCAGGCCGACACCTTATCCAGCGGTCGGCTCGTCAACGATACGACGGTCTACGAAGGCGACCTCGACCTCCAGTTCCGCCCCCACGGCGAAGGCTGCTATCGCGACTCGGAAGGCACCTACTATCAGGGCGAGTGGACGCAAGGCCGCCGCCACGGCTTCGGCTTTGCCGTGGGCGACAACAAGATGGTGCGCGCGGGCATTTGGAAGAACGATGCCTTTGTAGGCGAACAAATGATTTACACCGCCGACCGCGTCTATGGCATAGACATTTCGCGCTACCAGCACGAAATTGGACGGCGCAAGTACAGCATCGAATGGAGTAAGGTTCGCATCACCAAACTCGGCGCTGCCAATGCCACGCGTGTCCGCGGTCAGCAGGACTATCCCGTCAGCTTCGTCTACATCAAGGCTTCGCAGGGCACGACTATCCGCAACCGCTACTACGCTGCCGACGTCGCCGCCTGCCGCAAGCGTGGCATTCACGTGGGCGCCTACCATTTCTTCTCGACCAAGCGCGACGGATTGGCACAAGCCAAGTATTTCATGAAAATGGCAGCGCCTCGCACGGGCGACTTGCCCCCGGTGCTCGACGTAGAGCCGTCTGATGCGCAAATCAAGGCCATGGGCGGCAGCGCGGCCATGTTTCGCGAAATCATAAAGTGGATGCGCTATGTCCGCCAGCAATGCGGCACTGACCCCGTGCTCTACGTGAGCCAGTCGTTCGTCAACAAATACATGAGCCACGCCCCCGAAGAACTCAGTCGCTACCAAGTTTGGATAGCCCGCTACGGCGAATACAAGCCCTACGTCCATCTGCTCTACTGGCAGTTGTCGCCGCGTGGGCGCGTCGCCGGCATCAAGGGCGACGTGGACATCAACGTCTACAACGGCAACAAGGAGGACTTCCGCCAATACGTCTCCACGCACGGCGTGAAGCGGTGAAGTACAAGGGACAGCCCGACGGAAGGGGCGCCATTCTCTTATATTAAACCCGTTCTACACTGATTTTCTCGGTGAGGACGGGCTTTTTTATGCGTTGTGTTTGGCATCGCTCAAAAAGTCCTGTGCTAAATTAAAAAAGTCCT
>JAUNOO010000092.1 GCA_030531095.1 Bacteroidales bacterium | reverse complement strand
TGAGTGAATCCGTGTGATATTTCCATTCAGGGACAACTTGTATATCGTTCCCAAAGTGAATCGTCTTCACTGATATGTTTTGGAGGCGGCAGAAAAGATATAGAAAAGGCTACCCTGCGGAATGTTGTGCAGGGTAGCCCTTTTTCTTTACCTTGTTGTATGAACTTGGTAGTTGTGTGGTGGTTTATTCACCAGCTGCGATGGCGCCAGAGGGGCAAACATCGGCGCAGGTGCCACAGTCAACGCATGCGCTGGGGTCGATAGAATACTTTTCGCCTTCAGAGATAGCACCAGAAGGACATTCGTCAATACATGTACCGCATGCGATGCAGTCGTTGCCAATTACGTAAGCCATAGTGTGTAGAATTTAAATTGTTATTTTTGTTATGTATGTCAGTCGGTGCAAAGTTACAGTTTGAACTGCGATTGACCAAAATTTCCGCCCGATTTTTTTGAGCGCAGAGTGGATTTTAATTTTGTGCGCTTGCCTGCAATCGGTCTGTTCGATAGTAGGGTTGTTGTTACCGCTTCACGGCTTTGATTGGCGTCGCGCTGTGCAGGCTGTCGGTGTGTACTTGTCCCACGCCTTCGATGCTCACGCTAGCCGTCTCGGTGCGGCCCGAGAGGTAGACGTTGCCGTTGCCCATGAGACTCGTGTTGAGGCGGCGCGTCTGGATGCCTTTCAGGTCTATGCTCCCCGCGCCGTCCAGCTTGACGCTGATTTCGGGTGCCAGGAGCGAGTCGGACGTGATGGTGCCGATGCCGTCCACTTCGAGCGTCAGGGGGCTTGCCAACTGCAATTTGCCCAGACGCAGGCACTTTCCGCCGTTGAGCGTGAAGCTGGAGACGAACGGGGCGTAGAGGTCAATCACCACCACAGCCTTCTCGGGCATGCGGTAGCGGCGGTCGGTCGAGATGTAGAGCATGTCGTCCGTCGCCTTTGTCGAGACGTGAGCCAGCACGTCATCCAGCGCCATGAGCCGCACGTAGGGTGCTGTCCCTGCCGCCGTCTGATGGAAGGTCACGTCGGCAAAGCAGTCGATTTCCACGCCCGAAAAGTGGTTTGTCTGCACTGTTTGGGGCGTGAGGCCCGTCGTGTCGACCGGGGCTTCGGCTATTTCCTTAATCACTTGGTGGATGTCGCGGTTGTCGCAAGCCGTTGTGGCGAGGACTATCAGACCGCAGAGCAAGCCGCTGAAGAGGCTGTGGCAGATGGATTTCATATCGCGTGTGGAAATTTTGAGGTTTGGGATTGTGGGAAGAAAAAGCCTGGGGCTAAATGTAGTCGTCGACCGTTTCGTTGACAAAGTCGATGAAGGGCTTCATCAGGTGGAAGAGGTGCGCCGTCTGCTCGGGCCAGTCCGGATTCATGAAGAAGTCGTCCTTCAGCATGATGGAGAGGTCGTATTCGCGGGGGCGCAGGTATTCGGGATAGGCAAAATCGCGCGGAAATCCTGCCGGAATGGTTTTGAGGTGGCTCTCGCCCAGCAGCGGTTTCAGTGCTGCCAGTTCAGGCTCGGTGAGAATGGCGTGGAAGCGCTCCACCTCGTTGACTACCGACTGCCGCACCGCCCGCAACACTGGCGTGGGCAGGCCGTACGACCCCACTGCCACCATGCTGTTGCCCGGTTGCAGGTGCAGGTAGTAGCCCCCGTGGAGCGATTTCTTCCCCATCGGGTTGATGTACGTCCCGAAGTGGCGCTTATAGGGCGACTTGTCCAAGCTGAACCGCGTGTCGCGATAGAAACGATAGAGCGTGGACTTCACCGGCAGCCCGATGACGCCGGGCTCGAAGCGGCTGATGCGCTCAATCATGTCGGTCGCGATGAGCGTGAACTGCCCGTAGGCGGCTTCGTAGCGGTCGCGGTGGGCGTTGAACCACTCGCGGTCGTTGTGGAGCGCGATGTCGCGGAGGAAACTGAATATTTCGTGCATTCCCTGTTTGTGCATAGCTATGTGAGGTTGGAGGTAAATCTTAGTTGTCGCGCCAGAAGGCGGGGGCGAAGGGCAGCAGGATGGAGAAAATCTCCAGACGGCCGGCGAGCATGAGGAACGAGGACAGCCAAAGTGCGGCGTCGGGCATTGCCGCCCACGAGTCGAGCGGGCCGACGGCGTAACCGAAGGCGGGACCCGTGTTGCTCAGTGACGACATGCTGATGCAGAATGCGTCGAGCATGGGGAACCCCATAATGACGAAGAGCACCATCCCCACCAGCAGTAGGAACACATAGGCGATGAAGAAGGCAAACACCGTGTGCGACACGCTCGCCGTCACCGTCGTCTGGTTCAGCCGCAGCGGAATCACGGCGTTGGGGTGAAGGATGTGGCGGAACTCGTTGACGAAGAGCTTGTAGCACGTCAGGACGCGGATGCACTTGATGCCGCCGCTCGTAGACCCTGCGCACGAGCCGAAAGCCGTCAGCATAATGAGGATAATCCAGGCGAAGTGGGGCCACATCATTGTGTTGTTGCTCGTCAGACCCGTACTGGACTGGAGTGACGTCACGTTGAAGAAACTCTGTTGCAGGGCGTTCCACACGTCGTAGCCGCGCGCCACCACCAGCGACCCCGCCACAAGCACTGTGGCTGCCACGAGGATGAAGACGTAGCAGCGGAATTCGCCGTCGCGAAACACGCTCTTGAAGCGCCCCTTTATGAGCAGCAGGTAGAGCAGCGTGAAGTTCACTCCCGCGAGGAACATAAACACCGAGGCAATCAGTTCAAGCCGGGGCGAGTTGAAGTAGGCAAAGCTGTTCTGGTGGGTCGAGAAACCGCCCGTCGCCACCGTCGAGAAGGCGTGGTTCACGGCGTCGAAGACGTTCATGCCGCCCAGGTAGTAGGCGGCGCCGCAAGCCACTGTGATGAAAAGGTAGAGTCCCCAAATCCAGCGCGCCGTGGTGCTGATGCGCGGGTGCAGTCTGTCCAGTTTCAAGCCCGTCGCCTCCGCCGAAAAGAGTTTCAGGTCGCCCGTACCCATTGAGGGCAAAATGGCAATCGTGAAGAAGACGATACCCATACCGCCGAACCAGTGCATCAGACTGCGCCAGAAGAGGAGCGAATGGGGGAGCGAGTCGATATTTACCAGCGCCGTCGCCCCCGTTGTCGTGAAGCCCGACATCGACTCGAAGAACGCCGCCGCGATGCGCGGCTCGTAGCCGCCGATGATGAAAGGCAGCATGCCCGCCAGCGAGAAGATGACCCACGCCAACGACACGCACAAATAGCCGTCGCGGCGGCTCATGCGGTTCGTCCCGTGGCGGCCCTGCCCCTTGAAGAGCAGACCCACGAGCAGCGAGAGCACGGTGGGCACACCGAACATCTCGAAGTCCCGTTCCCCATAACCCAGCCCAAGGCAGAAGCAGATGAGAAACAGAATCGACTCGAGAATCAGCAGCGAGCCCAGTACCTTATATATAATCTTCAGATTAATCATTGTCGGCCAGAGGGGCGGCGCGGCAGGGGGAATCCTCACTGCGGCGCCTTTTTGTTATTTGAAGAATTTCTCCAGACGCTTGATGGTGTTCTCCAGACAGAAAGCCACCACCTTGTCGCCCGCCTGAATCTGCGTCATACCGTTGATGAGGATGCCCTGCCCGTTGCGCACCAGTCCGCCCAGCGTCACCGTCTCGGGCAGGTCTAGGTCTTTCACCGGCTTGCGCGTGATGCGCATACCCTCTTTCACGGCAAATTCCGCCACGTCGGCGTTCGCCACCGTCAGCGATTTCATTGTTGTCACGTCCGCTTTCAGCATCATCTGGTAGATGTGGCTCGCCGCAAACGTCTTCTTGTTGATGATGCTGCCGATGTCAAGGCTTTCCGCCATGCCGATGTAGTCCAGATTCTCCACCATCGCCACCGTCTTGCGCACGCCCAGACGTTTCGCCGTCAGGCACGCCAGAATGTTCGCTTCCGAGTTGTCCGTCAGCGCCAGGAATGCATCAGTGCTGCGGATGCCCTCGTCGACGAGCAGGTCGAGGTCGCGGCCGTCGCCGTGGAGGATGAGCACGTGGCGTCGCTGGATGATTTCGCCCAGGCGTTCGCAGCGGTGGACGTCCGATTCCACCACCTTCGCGTGCATGTATTCGGGCATGTTCAGCAACGCCTGCACCGACGTGCTGCCGCCGCCCATGATGAAGAGGTTCTTCACCTCTGGGTAGTCTTGTTTGCCCGTCAGGTCGCGCAGTTTTTCCTCATATTTCGGCGTCGTCATGAAGTACACCACGTCGCCCGCGCTCAGCACGTCGTCGCCGTGCGGGATAATCGTTTCGTTGTGGTGCTTCACCGCCACGATGTGGTAGGGCGCGTCGGGACCGCACAGGTCGCGCAGGGGAATGTTGAGCACGCTCGCCCCCGTCCTCACCTTGATGCCCAGCATCACGAGCGCGCCGTCCAGAATTTCGAGGCGTTGGCGCACCCAGCTGTGCTTCACGTTGTGCATGATTTCGCGGCCGGCAAGCATTTCGGGGTAGATGATGGAGTCGATGCCCACTGTCTTGAAGAATTCGCGGTGCTCGGCGTGGGTGTATTCATAATTGTCCACGCGCGCCACCGTCTTCTTCGCCCCCAGTTTCGACGCCAGCATGCAACTGGTCATGTTGTGCGCCTCGTCGGGCATCACGCCGATGAAGAGGTCAGCCTTCCCCACGTCCGCGTTTTTCAGCGTAATAATCGACGTGGGCGAAGCGCACACCGTGAGCAGCTCGAAGTTGGCAATGCCCTCCAGGCGTTCCGGCTGGTCGTCAATCAGCGTGATGTCGTGCCGCTCCTTCGAGAAGAGCTTTGCCAGGTGGGTTCCCACGGCGCCGGCACCGGCTATGATGATTTTCATATCGTTCGGATGAAAAGCTTTTTCTTCTTATATTTCCAACGCAAATAAAAAACGTGCCGCCTGCGCTCCTCAAAGAAACATCTGGGAGAGCGCCGACGGCTTTTCTGTTTCAGACGGGCTCCGCCAGAATCTGTTTCAGCAGAGCCTCCTTGTCCAAGCCCACAATGTGGTAGAGTTCGCCCACCGTGCCGTGTGCCACGAAGTCGTCGGGGAGTCCCATACGCGTCAGTCGCGGCGAATAGCCGTGGTCGCACAGCCACTCCAGCACCGCACTGCCCATGCCGCCGTCGCGCACGCCGTCCTCGACGGTAATCACGCGCTTGAATCTGCGGCCCACCTCGTCGAGCAGTTCCTCGTCGAGCGGTTTCAGGAAGCGCAGGTCGTAGTGTGCCACGCTCAGCCCCTTCGTTTCGGCTTCCGCGATGGCGTCTGCCACCGTGTTGCCGATTGGGCCTATCGAGATGACCGCCAAGTCCTTGCCCGCCTTCAAGCGTCTGCCCTTGCCCACAGGTATTTCCTCTAGCGGACAGCGCCAGTTGGCAAGCCTGCCCCTGCCGCGCGGATAGCGGATGACGAACGCCCCCTTCCCCGGCAGTTGTGCCGTATACATCAGGCGGCGCAGTTCGTGCTCGTCGTAGGGCGACGCAATCGTCAGGTGCGGCACGGGGCGCAGTGCCGCCATGTCGAACATACCGTGGTGCGTCGGGCCGTCTTCGCCCACAAGGCCTGCACGGTCCAAGCAGAGCACAACGGGGAGCGACAGCAGTGCCACGTCGTGAATAACGTTGTCGTAGGCGCGCTGGGCGAACGACGAATAGATGTTGCAGAAAGGCTGAAGACCCTCAATCGCCATGCCGCCCGAGAAGGTCACGGCGTGCCCTTCGGCGATGCCCACGTCAAACGTGCGGTCGGGCATTTCCTTCATCATGATGTTCATGGAGCAGCCCGTGGGCATGGCGGGTGTCACCCCCACGATGCGCGGGTTCTGGCGCGCCAGTTCGAGCAGTGTGTGGCCGAATACGTCCTGGAATTTAGGCGGTCGGCCGGGTGCCTCCTCGATGATGCGCAGGCCGTTCTCCTTGTCGAACTTGCCCGGCGCGTGCCATTCCGTCGCCGCCTCTTCGGCGGGCTTGAAGCCCTTGCCCTTCACCGTGTGGACGTGCAGGATTTTCGGTCCCTTCATTTCCTTGATTTCCTTGAGGACGCGCACCAGCTCCTTCACGTTGTGGCCGTCAGTCGGCCCGAAGTAGCGGATGTTCATGCCCTCAAAGATATTCTGCTGGCGGGTCAGGAGCGACTTCAGCGAGTTGTTGAAGCGCAGAATGCTGCGCCGCTTGTCCTCGTCGAGCCAGCCCCATGCCGACAGCTTTTGCGACACCTTGAAGCGCAGCCTGTTGTAGGTCGTGCTCGTGTGCAGGTGCATCAGATATTCGTTCATGCCCCCCACGGCGCGGTCGATGCTCATCTGGTTGTCGTTCAGGATGATGAGCATATTGTTGGGCGTGTCCGAAGCGTTGTTCAGACCTTCAAATGCCAGTCCGCCGCTCATCGCCCCGTCACCGATGACCGCCACCACATGGCGGTCGGCTTGCGACAGGCGTAGCGCCGCCAGCGACATACCCAGCGCCGCCGAAATCGAGTTGGACGCGTGCCCGCAGGCAAACGTGTCATAGGGACTCTCTTTCGGCGAGGGGAACGGACGTATGCCGCCCAATTTCCGGTTTGTCGAAAACTGGTCACGCCGTCCCGTCAGAATCTTGTGCCCATAAGCCTGGTGTCCCACGTCCCACACGATGCGGTCGTAGGGCGTGTCGAACACATAGTGGAGCGCCACGGTCAGTTCCACCGTGCCAAGACTCGAAGCGAAGTGGCCGGGGTTGTCTGCCAGTTCGTTGATGATGTCCTGGCGCAATTCGTCGCAAACGACGGGCAGCGCCTCCACATCAAGTGCGCGCAAGTCCTTGGGCGAATTGATGTTTTGCAGATATGTGAATTCAGTCTCTTTACTCATTGCCAACAGATATAGCCCTCGCCGCGAGGGGAGCAAAATTTTCGGTCGGAGCCAAGACTCCGTCCCCGTTTGGCGTCTAGGTATAATTACGGCGAAGCAAATTTAGCATAAAAAAGCCGAACTCCACGATTTTTAGCAAGAAATCTTGCGGGAGCCAGGGGTGTGCCCCGCCGCCTTTTGCCCGACGCAATGAACGCGGCGACCGGTAGCGCGCAATGCCGCGCCCGCCAAATGCCCGAATTTACTGACCGTTATAAACAGACAATCCTGCGCCCCTCCGCCTTTCTTCTCACATCGCGTCCTCCAGAATGTGGTCTATCTGCCCCACGTAGTAGAAGGGCAGGTTGATGAGCTTGAAGGCGTGACCCGATGCTGTTGTCACCTCGTCCACGCTGTAGCTTCCGGGCCACACGCGTACTGCCACGTCGGGGGCGTCGGGGTGCGACATGAACGAATGGAGCGCGCGCAAGTGGCTGTTGGCGCCGGCTTTCACCTCTATGGGGATAATCTGCGTGCCGCGCTGCCACACGAAGTCCACTTCGGCGGACGAGCCTTTGCTGTCCCTTACCCAATAATACTGTTCCGAGCGGTAGTTCCTGTCCAGCACGACGCGCAGTTCCTGCGCCACGACTTGTTCAGCCGCGTGTCCGCGCCACACGTCGAGCAGCGATTTGTCCTGCAAGTATTCCGTCTGAATGTCGACCGAAAAGTTCATTATGCCCGTGTCGAGCCATACGAGTTTGGGCTGTCGCGTCAGTGCCGGCACTGCGGGGACGCGCACCGCCGTCAGGGGGTAGTCCAGATTGAGCAGGAACGCCCGTTGCAGCACGTCCATTGCCTCGTGCACTTCTTTGCTCGAGTAATTGCTTCCGCCGAAGCGTACAAACGAAATGGTCTGCCCCGCCGCGCTCCAGCCGTGGCGGAGAATGTGGCGGATGACGGCCGTCTGCTTGCTGCTGCCCGCGTATTTTTCCACGTCCTCATTGTAGCCCTCGAGCAGCGACTTGTAGAGGGGCGACAGTTGCGCGGTATTTCGCCCGTTCGCGTAGTGCGCCACGACTTCGGGCATGCCGCCCACCAGCGTGTAGCGGTTGAAGAGCGCAATGAGCATTTCGTGATAGAGGGGCGACACGTGCCGTGCCCTCACCATTTCCGCCAACGCCTGTTCGCCCATGGCTTCCAGAAATTCCAAGAACGAACATGGGCGCAGCGACAAGTACTCCACGCGCCCCACGGGGAACGACACGCGCTGCTGGAGGAGCGTCTGCAACCGCGACCCTGCCGCGATGATGTGCAGCCACGGCATTTCCTCATAAAAATAGCGGAGCAGCGCCACCGCCTTCGGCTCGTTCTGTATTTCGTCGATGAAGAGCAGTGTGCGTTGCGACTTGTCGGGGCTCACCTTCTTTTGCAGGCAGACGTATTGGAACAACTCGTTCACATTGTCCGTCTGACTGAAAATATAGGCGTCGTCGCTCAACTCCAAATTGAGCTTGATGTAGTGGTCGTACTGCTGCCCGAAATCGTCCACCAGAGTGGTCTTGCCCACCTGTCTGGCACCCCGCAAAACCAGTGGCTTGCGGTCGTCCCGTCGGCTCCATTCTTCGAGGTATTTCGTTAACTCTCTGTGTATCATTCTGTAATGATTCTTTGTTTTTGCCTGTAAAGGTATGGATTTTTCCTAAAACATAGGCAAAAATCAGTGATTTTCTTCCTAATTCATAGGCAAAAACTGAATAATTAGCCCTATTTCATAGGCAAAACTTAAGATTTT
>JAUNOO010000091.1 GCA_030531095.1 Bacteroidales bacterium | reverse complement strand
AAAAAGGCGTCCGAAAAAAAACTTGAATGTCTTTTTCGGACGCCGATGGGCTTTGCCCCTTTTACTTATATCGGACTCACTTCCTATTGACTATCTGTCGCAATGGCGACAAAATCTGTTTCTGAATCCTGGAACAGATTGTCATGTTTCTCCACAAGTGGCATGGAAAACCATTCGCGGATGGATGCGGTGCGCTTTGTGATGTCGTTTCTTTGTGCCATATTTTCTTGGATGTATTGAAGGGGTTTGCTGTTCTGCTTGCAAAGATACGTTCTGCGTGCAAAGGGCTTCACCATTCCGAACCTTTAAAAGAGGGGTTGAGCTGCGCCAGAAATTTGCTTTCTGGCACAGCGCCTAACTCAATTCAAATACTACGCCCACCCTAGGGAAGCCACCAACGCGGGCACAAAAAAAGTGCCCGGATTCGCATCCAAGCACTTCATTTCCATAAAAATGATTCTGTCCGCCTCTGGATTCACATCCGAATTTGGACGTAGACTTTTATGCACTGGGCAAAAAGTCTGCTATGAAAAAATTCTCTTATTTTTTTATGCGTCGATATTTGCGTAGGTGGCGTTGCGCTCGATGAACTCGCGGCGAGGGCCTACGTCGTCGCCCATCAACATGGAGAAGACGTAGTCGGCATCGGCGGCGTTCTCGATAGTCACCTGCTTGAGCATTCGTGTGTCGGGGCACATGGTCGTCTCCCAGAGCTGGGTGGCGCTCATTTCACCCAAACCTTTGTAGCGCTGGATGGTGACGCCGCGCTCCTTGTTGTCCTTGCCCTGGGCGGCGTTCTTGTCGCCGTAGGTGTCGAGGAAGCGGTCGCGCTCGGCGTCGTCGTAGCAGTATTCTTCGACCTTGCCCTTCTTGCAGAGGTAGAGGGGCGGCATGGCAATGTAGAGGTAGCCGTCCTGGATGAGCTGCGGAAAGTAGCGGAAGAAGAGGGTCATGATGAGGGTGGCAATGTGCTGACCGTCGACATCGGCATCCGCCATGATGATAATCTTGTGGTAGCGGAGCTTGTCGATGTTGGCGACCTTGCTGTCATCGTCCACGCCGAAACGGATGCCGAGGGCAGTGATGATGTTGTTGACCTCCTCGCTCTCGAAGGCCTTGTGCCACATGGCTTTTTCGACGTTGAGGATTTTACCGCGCAAAGGCAGGATGGCCTGCGTGGCGCGGCTGCGGCCCTGCTTGGCAGTACCGCCTGCGGAGTCTCCCTCCACGAGGAAGAGTTCGCACTCAGCGGGGTCCTTGGAGGAGCAGTCAGCAAGCTTGCCGGGCAGACCTGCGCCAGACATGGGGCTCTTGCGCTGCACGCTCTCGCGGGCTTTGCGGGCAGCGATGCGGGCGCTGGCGGCGAGGATGACTTTGTCTACAATGAGTTTGGCCTCCTTGGGGTGCTCCTCAAGGTAGTTGGAGAGGGCTTCGCCCACGGCCTGGTTGACGGCGCCGGTCACTTCGTTGTTGCCGAGCTTGGTCTTGGTCTGGCCTTCAAACTGCGGTTCGGCGACCTTGACGGAGATGACGGCGGTGAGGCCTTCGCGGAAGTCCTCGCCGGTGATTTCCACCTTGGCTTTCTCAATCTGCTTGGCGGCGTTGTCTTCGGCGTACTTCTTGAGGACGCGGGTCACAGCCATGCGGAAGCCTGCGAGGTGGGTACCGCCTTCTATCGTATTGATGTTGTTGACGTAGGAGTGGAGGTTCTCGCTGTAGGAAGTGTTGTACATGATTGCCACTTCGATGGGGGTGGCATTCTTCTCGGTGTTGATGTAGATGACATCGTTGAAGAGGTGGGTGCGGGAGGAGTCGATGTAGCGGACGAACTCGCGCAGACCGAGGTCGGAATGAAACACTTCCTGACGGGTATTGCCTTCATCGTCCTTGCGCTCGTCGGTGAGCGTGATGGTGATTCCAGCATTGAGGAAAGCCAGCTCGCGCATGCGGTTGGCAAGGATGTCGTACTTGTAGGTCGTAGTGGTGAATATTTCTGCGTCGGGCCAGAACTGCTGGCGCGTACCACGGAGTTCGGTCTCGCCAATCACTTTGACGGCATAGAGGGGATGCCCTTTGGCGTACTCCTGCTGGTAGATTTTGCCGTCGCGGTACACCTGCGAAATCATGTGGGAGGAGAGGGCGTTGACGCAGCTGACGCCGACGCCGTGCAGACCGCCGGATACCTTGTAGGAGCCCTTGTCGAACTTACCGCCGGCGTGGAGCACGGTCATGACGACTTCGAGCGCGGAGCGGTGCTCCTTGGGGTGCTCGTCGACGGGGATGCCACGGCCATTGTCCTGGACGATGATGGAACCGTCCTCGCAGATAGTGACTTCGATGTGCGTGCAATATCCGGCCAGAGCCTCGTCGATGGAGTTGTCGACCGTTTCGTATACAAGATGGTGCAGACCTTTTTCGCTGATGTCTCCAATATACATGGCGGGGCGCTTGCGCACGGCTTCCAAGCCCTCGAGGACTTGGATGTTACTGGCGGAATAATTGCCACCGCTCTTTTCTGTTTCTTCCATAAGAGTTGATATACTTTTCAGCTTCTGAATTAACTAAGCAAAAGTACGAAAAATTTCTCATTTAGAGGTACTCACAGCAGGACTTTTTGGCGGAATTAAGTCGTTTTTATCGGTCGCCTTCCACGAACTGTGCGTGAGGGCTTTGGAGAAACGCGGAAACGTCCTCTGGAACAGGCATTTTCGGGGCTGAACGGCTGGGCGAAAAGGCGCGTTTTCCCGATTCGGAAAAATACGAAAAGCGCCGCCGCACTGGTGCTCTGAGGGCACGCGGTGCGGCAGCGCATTATGTGGGTATAGGCGGGGGATTACCAGATGTCTTCTTCCTGCACGCCGTTGTAGATGGCAGAGGGGACGAGCTCGAAGTAGTCCATGAAGAACTGGGAGTCGGTCTTGCGGAGCACAGACTTGAAGCGGAGGTAGTATTCCTTGTCGGCTTCGAGCGTGGCTTGCGTGATGATGCGGCGGACGCAGGCTACGCTACCGCCACGGGCGCGGACGGGCGTGTTGGCCTGGCCGTTGGTGATGGTGTGGTACTGCGGGCCCTTGAGGTAGCCGTGGTTGCGGAGGTCTTTGTCGTTCTCGGCGTCGGTGATGTCATCGCCCGTGTCTTCCTCCCAGGGGATTTCGGCGTTGCTGGAGCTGACGGACTGGCGCATATCGTAGGGCAAGCCCACGGGCGTCATGCGGAGCGGGTCGTCGCCGAAGTAGATTTGGCACATACCGCGCATGGGATTCATACCTACGCCCATTCGCAGCTCGTACGTTCCGGTGACAGGCACGGGCGGGATGCGCATGGTGAAGTCGTAGAGACCGCAGACGAGGAATTCGTCGCCCTGATAGTCGTTCCAGCTGCCGCCGCCCTGGTCCATGAGGTAGAGGATGACGGTGCTGGTCGTTTCGTTGAGGATGTTGGTAAAATAGCCGTTGGGGAAGAGGCGGTAGTTGGTGCAGCCGCGGTTGTTGTTGGAGGCTATTTCGGGGAGCATCGTCACGACGTCGATGCGCATACGCTCGCCGGCGAGGTTCTCGCGCACGTCGTCCGTGTACATCAAGATGTGGTCGATGGGATAGTAGAAGCCGTTGAGGGCGTTGTTGTCGTTGTCGCCGTTGGAGGCAGAGATGACGATGCCGGCTTCCTCAACGCCCGTTTCGCGGTAGTCGCCGGTGCGGGAGTTGTTGTAGATGGAAATGCGGTTGATGTAGATGGTGTGCTCGAGGTCAGACTCAAAGCCTTCGTCGCCCACCTGCGTAATCTTGATGAGACCGCGGTGCTGTCCCATCGTGGTGTAGTAGTCCCAGACGTTGACGGGATAGCTGGAAGTCTGCGGGTCGAGGATGTTGGAGCCGTACTTGTAGTCGTACTCGTTGCAGTGGTGCACAAAACGGTCGTACGCCATGCTGCCGTAGAGAAAGTGGTAGGCGACGAAGCGGTTGATGGCGTTGTCGGCACTCGTGAGGTCGTCGGCGTCTTCAGTGCCATAGACCTCCTGGCACTTTTGGGTGATGATGTTCATCACTTCGTCCCAGTTCGTCACTTCGCCGTCCGCGTCGGTGACGAGGTTGATGCCCCACTCGTTCGCGTAGACGTCGTCCGTTTCGATGAGACCCGTGTAGCCGTAGTAGCGCGAAGTGTTCTGGTAGATGACGGTTGAGGTTTCGGACGCGAGGCGGTAGTCGGTCACCTCCTCATAATACTGTTCCTCATAGTCCTGGTCGATATATTTCGTGAGCGAGTCGGTCCAGTGCGTCTGCGTGAGCAGATAACCCATAATCTTCATGTTGTCGGCAGCAATGATGCGTTCGCCCACATTGTCGGAAGACGGAGAAACCACCACCGATACCACATGCACGATGCCGTTGGTGAGGTCGTTGTCCGAGTTGACCACGGGCGAGGAGCCGTTGATGACATAGACGATGTCGTTGTCGATGGTGTCCATGGCGCATGTGAGGACGCGGTCGTTCATGTTCGACTCGGCGAAAGAGCCTTCGGTGGGGAAGTCCGCGCTCTCGTAGGCGTCAGCGTCGCCGTTGTCGATGATGCAGCTCTTGGCAATCAGTTCAGCGTCGTCGTCCGAGAGCTCGTCGATGGAAGTCACGCCGAGGCTGGTGAGGTACACCTGGACAGCGGAGTCAGTGGGCGCAAACACGGTGTAGTTGCCGCGGGCAGAGAGCACGCTCGAAAGGGGAGAGCCCTCCTCCGTACGTCCCAAATGCACCCGCTCATACAAAGCAGAGATGAGCGTGAAATCCTCGCTCGACGAAAGGAATTCATAAATGGTCTGACCATCGGCGATGGCGTAGTCCTCGTCCGAGATGGACTCCTTACAGCCGGTGACTGTGACCGCCAGGGCCAACAGCAGCAGAGCCCTTTTCATCAAGAAGAGCATCAAGGGGACAGGGGCAAATGTCTGTTTCATTATATCAACGCGTTGTTTATTTTTCAAGATTAGCGGAACAACTCCAGTTTATTCGCCCTGCGTCAGGCTTGGCGGGCGCACTGTTCCGGTAGTTGCAAAGGTATGAAATTTTTATATACAAGTCCTAACAACCGAGAAATTTAACACTTCCAGTTTTATAAATCCGAGAAATTCGCAGGCGTACGTCCCAATCGCCCGGACAGCGGGGCAGAATCGCGCCGGGAAGCGGGCTTCGCTTCGGGACAAAAAGAGAGCGTGCCGCCCTCGGATTGGGGGACGGCACGCTCAAAACTTATTGCGATATTGTTCGCTTCAGAGAGGTCGTGATTACTTCACGTAAGTCTTCTGACCGCCTACGATGTAGAGGCCCTTCTCCAGACCGTTCGTAGCATCAGCAGCCTTAACGTTCTCGCGAATCTTCACGCCAGACATTGTGTAAACGTCAACCTTAGCGTTAGCGTCAACAATCGTAGCGTCCTCGATGCCAGAAGTGATGCTGCCGGCGAGGGTAATCTGAGACGTACCGGTTTCGGTCGTAGTCACGTTCTTGAAGTAACCGCTGTTGGCGCCGAGCGTGTACGGGTGGTTGGTAGCACCACGAATGATGGCGGAGCCGTTGATCAATACAACGATGTCTCTTTCAGTAACCGTCGTGCTGTAGATAGAACCCATAGCAGCGCCGGTTTCGTTGAGCTTACCTTCGGCAGCGTACTCCATTTCGTCGAGCGTCATAGCGTCGGTGATGAGTGTAATCGAGCTGACGCCAGAAACACCTTCGTAAACGAACGGCGTACCAGCCTCGATGACATCAGTGTCTGCGTAGTCGCCAAGTTCGATGGTGTAGGTTTCACCGTCTTCCTTGTAACCAAGCACGTTGTAGAACGTACCTTCGCCTTCACCCGGCGTAGCCCATACGCTAATCGGGAGCGTCAGAATCTGCTTAACACCAGCAGTTACAGGCCAAGTGGTTTCGCTTCCGAAGTTCTCCGTGTCAACCTCAACGAAGGTCAGAGAGGAGTTGTCTGCGCCGCTGTGAGAACTCCAAGCCACCATGTTGGCGGTCTGTCCCTGGAAGTTCACGTAGTAGTCAGTGCCAGAATCCGGGTCTGTGCCAACCATGATGAAGAAGCCGGCGACGGTGCGGATAGGTTCAAGAGTGAGGACAGTGTACTCGGGCGTGAGGTGAATGGCACCGTTGAGCGTATTGGTGTGGCCCATGTAGAAGCCAGTACCTACGTTGCGGAGTACGATGGTCGAGTCGCTCACTTCCTCAATCTTCCAGAGGTAGTTCAGGTTGTTCAGCGGGTCGAGCTGATCTTCGCCGTCCACACGCTCAAGCGAGTACATGCGGCTCGTGGTATCGTTCGACGTAGCGTAAACCATTGAGTAGTAAGCACGGGTGTTGCTCGAGTTGTTGGAGAGACCACGGATGGTGTAGTACTTGCCAGCTTCGGGCAGAACGACAGTAGCGTAGAAGGCTTCGAGCGCAGCGTCGAGCTTAGCGATACCTTCGTTAATCTCGGCCAGCGTCATCACAGTCTTAACGGAAGATTCAACCTCAGAGATTGAATTGTTGAGGGCGTCAACTGCATCCTGCGGGTACATACCGATTTCATCACCGATTACGCTGTCGGCAGGCACGGCGGCCTGAGCAGCAGCAATAGCGTCGGTCAGACGGGTAGGCTCGGGCAGCTCATTGAGCAGAGCGTCGTATGCAGACTGGAGGCTGGCGATGGTAGCAGAGGTTGCGGCCTGAGCGAGATACTCAGTGCGGGCAGCAGCCAGAGCAGCTTCGAAGGTGGTGCGGGTAGCCTCGCTCACTTCATAGTAGTAGGAGTTGGCAACATCTTCAGTTGCAGCGAATGCACCAAATTCGGAGAGGTACCAGTAGGGGTAGTTGCCGTTGAGTGCGTTGGTCGTCGTACCCGTTACAGTGAAGCGGATGTAGCGATAAGCGCTCGACATGGCAAAGCCGGACGTTCCGATGTAATCAGACTGGGTCGAACCGCTGACTTCAGCGTCGATGTCCCAAGTTACACCGTAGGAGCCTTCGTAGGTCCAGGTGCCGGTCGTGTCGTTGGTGGCATAGATGTCATATTCCTGCGGCGTGCCCTGGTCGTTCGCGCCGGAAACGTTACGCTTAGCCATCTTGAGGAGGAGCGTCTGCTGCTCCGAGCCGAGGTCTACCTGGAGGTAGTGGTAAGCTTCGGGCACAACATCTTCAGACCAAGTGGAGTGGAAGATAGTCGTGTAGTCGATGTCGAGGAGGGCGTCCAGAGAGCCTTCAGTCGGTTCTACAGCGTTGGAGGCAAGCTGGCTCACGTCATCGATAAGGCCGTGGCTGTCGAAGTAGCCGTCGAAGATATCAGTGCCGTCGGCTGCAACATAAGCGTGTCCATCGTTGTATGCCTCAGCGGCTTCCTTATAGAGGGTAGTGAGCTGCGAGTTGAGGCGAGCCTGCTCAACAGCGTCGTCGAGGGCCTGCACAGCGTCGGCATCGATGGCATACAGGCTCCAGAGGTTGCCCTCGTCGGAGGACAGACTGCCCCAGAATACCACGTTGCTGTTCGTTACCACATTGAGGCTGACAGCCGTTCTGCTCGTCGGGATGATGTTGTAGTAGCCCAACGCAGACTCGTGGTAGTCGTTGTAGTCGATGGTGTAGGTCGTTTCGGGCGCTTCCGTCATAGGAATAGCGGAAGAGTTGCTGGAGTTGTAACCTACGTAGAGGTTCGTACCGTAGTTCTTCAGGTAAACGGAACCGTCACCGTTGCCGGCATCCTCAACATACCAGATGTAGTCGGCGACGTCGCTGGTCGGCGTATCGGGCATGGTGAAGCTGGTGGTGCTGGTGAGGTAGGTCTCATCGGTGGTCATACCAGACGTGCTGCGGTAGCCTACGATGTAGTAGTAGGCATTGGCGGGCACTGCGAGGGCTGCCACTGCAGCCTCTTGGGCTTCAACCAAAGCGACGTAGGCTTCGTTGCACTCGTCGTAGCTCTCAGAGATGATGAGTTCATTGGCGGTGTTGTACGCCGTATTCAGAGCATTGTAGAGGTCTTCGGGCACCTGGCCGATGCTGGAACCTGAATTGTAGGCGTCCATACCGTAAGGCATCAAGGCGGTGATGGCAGTATAGAGCGTAGAACCGGGCTGCGTTTGCGTCACGGTGCGGATGTACCACTCGTTGGTGTCCGAGTAGATGGCCTGAGCCAGATAGGCGCAGAGGTAGATGGCATCGTACGTACCGTTGCTGGAAAGCTGTTTGTCCTTAGCCGTCAGAATCCAAGCCTCGGGCGTGATGGTGATGTCCGTACCACCGCTTGCTGAATACTTGCGGACGTCATCCGTACCATCTTCAGGGTTGAGGGCGGTGAACACGAAGGCAGAGTCTACGTCCTGCGTGAAGGTACAGGAAGCGTCCTCGCCGCCGTCAATGTTCTCAGCACGAAGATAAAGATTCGTGTTGTAAATCTTCATGCGGTAGAGGTCGTAGCCGTCTACCTGTTCGCCTGTGGCTTCAAATACCCAAAGGTAAGTTGCCGTCATAGACTCGGTGGAGGTCAAGCTCGTGCTCGAGCCGTTCCAGCCGATGTAAGCCCCATCGTTGTAGTCGGTCTGACCTGCAGGTGTCAAGCAGACCGGCGTACCATCCGTGGGAATTGCAGTAACGTCACTCTCGTCTGTCGTTTCATAATAGACAGGCAAAGATGTCTGTGCCGTTACTGAACCCGTGCTCATAAACAGAGCCAGGGCAGCCGAGAAAAGCATAGATAACTTTTTCATAGATGTAAAATTAATAGA
>JAUNOO010000090.1 GCA_030531095.1 Bacteroidales bacterium | reverse complement strand
CTTTTTGGAAGGTAGCTCAGGACTTTTTGGAAAGTAGCTCCGTGATAATTCTCAAAAGCCGGGCGGCGCGCGGTATTTTTTGAAATGAATTGCGCCGTAGATTTCCTGAATAAATATTTTCAACGAAAAATTATGGTGAAAAGTCCTGGATTTATTTTTCAACTAAAAAAATAGTTGTATATTTGCAGCAGTTTCCTTTACACACTAATTTGTCAAACCATCATGCAAATCCAGACAACCATGAAAAGAATCCTGAACATTAACATTGCCCGCTTGACGACGGCAACTGCAACGCGGCACGCTGTGAGGCGCGCTGGCAGGGCGCTCCTGCTCCTTTTGCTTCCCGTAAACGCGTACGCGCAGGGCGGCTACGTTTGCGGCGAGGTGACAGACGCCTATTTGCAGGAAGGACTGCCCAATGTTGTGGCGGAACTGCTGCGGGCGGACAGTTCGGTGGTGGCAGCCGACACGAGCCGCTATCAGATTATTGAGCGAACCGACGTGCGCGGCGTATACTCGAAAGACATCGACCGCTACAGCGGTGCCACGTTCAAGATTCCCGCGCCAAGTGAGGGGAAGTACATCCTGCGGCTGTCGCTGGAGGGCTACGAAACCAAGTGCGTGGACATCGTGGCGCAGTTCTCGCGCCGCACGCTGAAAAGCGACGCGGGGAGCTTCGTGATGTTTCCGCGGAGGAAGGACACCGAACTGGGCGTCGCCACGGTGACGACCACGCGCATACAGATGTATCATAAGGGCGACACGCTGATTTACAACGCCGACGCCTTCAACACGCCCGAGGGCTCGATGCTCGACGAACTGGTGAGGCGGCTGCCCGGCGTGGAGTTTCGCGACGGCCGCCTGTACGCGCAGGGCAAATTTGTGGAGAACATTCTTATCAGCGGCAAGGACTTCTTCAACGGCGACCCCAACGCCGCACTGCAAAACCTGCCGGCGTACGTGGTGAGCAAGCTGAAATTCTACGACAAAGCCGGGGAAATGAGCGAAACGATGGAGCGCGACATGCACGACAAGAGCTACGTGATGGACGTGCACCTGAAGCGCGACTATCAGGGCGTATGGATGGTGAACCCTTCAGTGGGTTACGGCACCAGCGACCGCTACCAGGGCCTGCTCTTTGTGATGCGCTTCGACGAGCGCCAGAACTTCTTCCTCAGCGCCGACATCAACAATTTTGGGCAAGAGCGCGAGGCGACAGAGATGGGCACGGGAGCCTACGATTATCAGGCTCTCCGCCGTATGACGAACAAGTTCGTCCGCGGTTCCTACAGCATCTACCCCAACAGCAAATTCAGCTTCTCGGCAACCGGCGGCTACATGCACCAGTCCTTCCGCACGGACGAGGAGACGGATACCGAGACGTATCTCACAGACGGCAACCTGTTCACGCGGGAACGCAGTCGGCAAAAGACGGGGCTCACCAATCTTGAGGGCGACGTCCAGGCGAGTTGGCGGCCACGCAAAGGGCGCTACTTCAAATGGAACTACAGCGTGAACTTTACCCGCCAGACGCTCAACAGCCTTGACCGCGCCGCCCGCTTCACTGCCAATCCTGAGGACTACATGGCTGAGGGCGCGCTCGACAGCGTCTTTGCCGGCGAGGTGCCTGCCGCCCTCGCGCCGTTGCTCGCCTATCGCCTGCAGCAGGAGCAGCAGAGCAACACGCACAACCTGCGTCAGAAGGCGCAGACGGAGATGCACTTCGCCTTGGGCGACAATCTGCTGAAACTGTCGTTCGGCTGGAACGGCCGCCGCGCCACCACCGAGCGCACGCAGCACTACGACCTGCGCTATGCTGCGGACGACGCGGGGGAAGACGACTACCGCAACCGCTACTATGACGTGACGGACAAACATAACGACTATGCGGCAGCCGCCGAATTCTTCAGAAAATACATCGACACGGACCGTCGCAACGGACAGTTCACCCTGGCCTACGATTATGACCACCGGCGCGAGTCGGACGTCAACCTGCTCTACAGTCTTGAGCAACTGGCCGACTGGGGGCTCGATTCCGACCGTCCGCTCGGCATGCTGCCGGCCGCTGACGTCCTGCTGTCGTGCCTCAACGCCGAGGACAGTTACGACCGCACCGTCCGTCGCCGCCGGCATACGCTTTCGGCCAAGTGGCTGCACGAATGGCAGATGGCCGACAGCACCTGGATGAAGCTGGACGCCTCGTTGCCGCTCTCCTACAGCAGTCGCACGATGAGCTACTGGCGAAACAGCGCGAGCTACCCCGTGAGCACCCGTTCGTTCCTGACTGAGCCGCGGTTCAGCTGGACCTATGCGCCCGTCCCCAACGACAAGAACGGCAGACGCGCCCTGTGGCAACTCGAATATGCGATGCGGACGAACGAGCCCGCCATCTACTATTTTGCCACACTGCGGGACGCCGCCGACCCGCTCAACATCTCCATCGGAAACCCCGACCTGAAAAACGAACAGTCCCACAACCTCGCCCTGAGCTACCGGCACAACAACCTCGAACGCCAGCGGGAAGTCGGCACGCGTCTTGAATACAAGGCCGTGAGAAACGCCCTCGCCATGAACTCCACCTACAACACGCAGACAGGCGTACGCACCTATCAGCCTACGACTGTCAACGGCAACTACCAGCTAGGTGCAGAAGTGTCGTTCAGCGCCCCGCTCAACAAGACGCGCACGCTCCGCTTCAACACCCGCACGCAGGGGCGCTACAGCGAGTCTGCCAATCTCAACACGACGGCACAGGACGACCCCACCGCTGCACGAACGGAAACAAGGGCGGTAATTGTCAGCGAAACGCTGGGGCTGACCCTGACTCCAAGCAGCAAGCTGCGCCTTTCCGCCAGTGTCGACGGTTCGTGGAACCGCATCTACAGCACGGACCAGAGCTTCACGACGCTCAACGTCTTCAACGTGACCTACAAGGCAGGGCTCACGGCAAGCCTCCCCTGGCAGTTGGAGTTCGACACCTATATAAATTGGCGGACGCGCTATGGTTATTCGAACGACGCCAACAACGGAAGCAATGTGATGTGGAACGCCGAACTGTCGCGCCCCCTGCTGCCCAACAAACTCTACGTCAGTCTGCAAGCCAACGACATCCTCCACAACAAGCGCCGCGTCAATATGGAAACGAACTCGTGGGGGCGCGTGGAGTACTATTCCCACCTCACCACGCCCGCCTACATCATGCTCAATCTGACGTATCGGCTGAGCTTTACGGACTGAACGCTGCGAACGCCGCCGACCCGCACACTGAAATTTTCGGCAAAATTTCTTTATCCAAACTTGTCAACTAAAAAAATAGTTATATCTTTGTCCCATCTACCTCAAAACAAGAAAAACAGATAAGCCTTATGAATATGAACAAGAGCAGACTGACGAACAAAGAAGAGGAGGTCATGGAGTACATCTGGACGCTGGGACCATGCAGCCCCAAAGACATCGCGCAGGCCTACTCCGACCCCAAACCGCACGTCAACACCGTCGCCACCTCCTGCCAGGCGCTGGAGCGCAAGGGCTATCTCACCCACGAGCAGCAGGGGCGCGGCTACCTCTACATTCCGGCGGTGGAGAAGGCGGACTACGGACGCTCCAAGCTGGCGAACTTCATCAACAACTACTTCGGCAATTCCTACAAGAGCGTCGTCTCCGCCTTCATGCAGGACGAACGCCTCTCTGCCGAAGAACTGGACGAAATTCTCAGCGACTTCAAGAAGCACAAGTCAGAATGATAAACATCTGCGCCAACCCCTGAGCGGGCGCGGACGCAGACAGAAATATTTACCCCTAAACACAAGCTATCATGGGCGCAATTATTGTATATCTCCTCAAGTCGGCATTAGTGCTGAGCCTACTCTACATCGCGTGGCGCTTTGCCCTGCGGCGCGAAACGTTCCACACCCTCAACCGCACCGTACTCCTGTCCATCCTGGCAGCCAGTCTGCTGCTGCCCGTGTGCCGGTTCAGCGCGGCACCCACAGCAGTGAGCGAACGCATGGGGCAGGCCGAGCGCACCATTCTCATGGCTGACGCCGCCCAGTCGCGGGTTGTCTATGTGGAAAGTCTGGCAGACGTACAGGCAACCGCCGAGGCCGCTGCGCCGACTGCGCCCTCTCAGCCGTTCAGCCTCTCGTGGACAACCCTGATAGCCATCGTCTACGCCATCGGCGTGGCTGTCGCCTTCTGCCACTACCTCTTCCTGCTGTGCCGTCTGCACTGGTGCCTGCGCCGTAAGGACGGCTGGCACATCGGACGCGGCGTGCGCCTCCTGCGCGACGAAGAAATGTCCGGCAGCCCCTTCAACTGGGGACGCCACGTCGTGATGAGCCGTGCCGACTTCGCCCAGGGCGGCCGCCCCATGCTGGCGCACGAGTTTGCCCACGTCCGCCTCGGCCACACACTCGACCTCCTTTTCTGCGAAGCCGTCGTGCGCCTCCAGTGGTTCAACCCCCTGGCGTGGCAACTGCTGGACGACCTCCGCACCATCCACGAGTATCAGGCCGACCGCGCCGCCATGCGCCACGGTTTCCCGCTCCAGAAAGACCGCCCCGCCGCGCAGCTTGAAGCCTACGGACTGCTCATCCTGCGCCGCGCTGCCGCCCTGTCAGGCGTACGCCTTGCCGGTCTAGGATTTGCACGCGGTTCTCTCCGCCGTCGCCTCTGCATGATGCGCACGTCACCCTCCGGCCCGTGGCGCGCCCTGCGCTTGCTCCTCATTCTGCCCCTGCTGTGCTTCATTCTTCAAGCCTATTCGTACACCGGGACAGCTCCCGATGACGACCAGTTTGCCGCCATGCTGGTCGACACGGCATACGCCGAGGACTATCCTGCCGCCATGCAGGTCGACACGGCATACACCGAGGACTATCCCGTCGCCATGCAGGGCGATACGGCTTATGCCCCGAACTATACCACCGATATGCAGGTCGATACAGCTGCCGTCCCGAACTCTCCTACTGAAATGCAGGTCGATACTGCCGGCACCGTGGAACCGGTTTACAGTGACACCTATGTCTTTACGAGCGACGGCTATTTGACTGTCAGCCGACTCGGCGGCGCATCGTTCACCCTGCCGCGGCTCGAAAGCGTCGCGGGGAAGTTCCTGCTCTATCTTGACGGCCGTCTCGTTTCGGACGAGGAGATGGCGCGCCGCTATGGCAGTGGCAAAGCCGGATTGGAACGCCTCTTCGGCAGCGCCCTCTGGCACTTGGTTGCCTACGGCGGCCACACCCCCACCGACGGCGTCAAAACCGACTGCCTCGTCTTCACTGCGCCCGCCTATGGCCCGAGAACCCTCCACCTCTTCTACGTGACGCAACGTTTTGCCGACATCAAGGTGAGCGAAAACGGCCACGTCCGCACGTTCGGCCAACTGATAGCCGACATCACGGCGCTAGGCGAGTGCGACTGGGACACTGTCGGTTCATAAAATACTTATCCGGCGCTCCTTACAGCGAAAATCTCATTTCTTTATTAAAATCCAACGCGGGGTAACAAACCCTTGCCCCACAGGCGTAGGAAAGCGGCTTAGAATACCTCTGGTATTCCCCGCCAGCCCCAGCCTTGCCTTTCTCTTTAACCCCTCCAGTTCAGACCAACATGCCCGAACGGAAATAAACAAAAGAAAATCATGAAGCGTACAATCCTGTTTCTCTGTCTTGCCCTGGGCTTCGTTTGCCAGGGAACGGCGCAAGAGTCGACCAAATTCAATATTTCGGCAGGCGCGAAAGACAGCTTCAACGAGAAGTCAATGAAAAACGTGAAGGTCGCGCTGCTCACGCCCGACAGCGCCCTCGTGGACACCTTCAGGACCTTGACCTATCTGATTCCCGGCAACCCCCAATACGTCCACCTCTACACGCTGGAGTTGAATACGTTCCCAGCCAACTACATTGTCCGCTACCAGCGGAAGGGCTACAAAACCATCTACCAGTCCCTGACGATAGAGGAGCCGAAGAAAAGGGGCACCGACGAAGACATAGACCTTGAGGTGGTACGCATGGCGCGCGACTACACCATGCTCCGCGAAGCCACCGTCTCGGCTTCGAAAATCATGATGGTGATGAAGGGCGACACGATGGTCTACAACGCCGGCGCCTTCCAACTCAGCGAGGGTTCAATGCTCGACGAACTGATTGCCCAGCTCCCGGGCGTCAAGCTGGAGGACGGCGGACGCATCACCGTCAACGGCCACTTCGTCAGCAGTCTGCTCATCAACGGGCGTGACTTTTTCAACGGCGATCCCAATGTAGCGCTCGAGAACCTGCCCGCCTACATGGTCGACAAGGTGAAGGCCTACCAGAAAATCCCCGAAAACGCCTACATCTCGCGCAAGGACCTCGACAAGGCGCGCCCCGACGACCCGTGGGTCATCGACGTGCAGCTCAAGAAGGACTACGCCGAAGGCTGGATTGCCAATACCGAAGCAGGATACGGCACCGACGACCGCTACCTGGGCCGCTTCTTCGGTCTTCGCTTCACCGACTACACCTCGCTCGGCGTGTATGCCGCCACAAACAACCTGAACTAGGCCGGCGCGCCCGCCACCGACTCGGGCGAGTGGGCGGACGACATGGAGAAGACCGGGCAGCAGGACATTCTGAAAGGCGGCATCCACTTCAAGGTATACGGCAAGAAGCGCATGGGCGCCTATTCCACCTCCCTCACTGCCTCGCGCACCGAGAACAAACTGGACGCCTACACCGCCTCCACCTCCTACCTCACGTCGGGCAACGACTACAAGACGAGCAGCAGCACTTCGCGCAGCAAACTGACAGCTGTGAGCTGGAGCAACAATGCTGTTTATTGGGGAAAGAATTTCTTCGTCGAGTTTACCCCGAACGTCTCATACCGCAAAACCAGCGGCGACAGTTACCTGAGGCAAGCGCAATGGCATGCCCTCCCCGCCGAGAGCCGCCGCGGCGCCGCCCTCGACAGCGTGTTCGCCGCCGCCAGCACGCCGCTCAGCGACCTCCTCGTCAACACGCTCAGCGACCGCGCGCTGTTCGAATCGGACGAGTGGCGCTTCGGCGGCAGCACGACAATCGACTTCCGCCTGCCCTTCCTGCCCAACTCCTTCCGCCTGCTGGCGTGGGGCAACTACAACCGCAAGAATGCGACGGCGGCCTCCCACTACCGCCTCAACACCTTTACCGACGAGGCCGAGCCCGACTTGAGAAACCGCTTCGACCGCACCCCAACCCGATATTACGACGTGTTTGCCCTGCTGGAAACTACGATTTCCGAATGGGAGAGGGGCAGCTTAACCCACAAACTGATGGCCAACTACAGTTTCCGCCAGACCTTCAACTCTGGCCACCGCTCGCTCTACCGCCTCGACAGCCTTGGCGGCAGATGGACGGAGATGCAAGCCGGCACGCTCGGCGTGCTCCCCTCCACTGCTGACTCCCTGGACGCCGCTACCGACTGGGCAAACTCCTTCCACACCACCACCCTCGAGCGTCGCCATCTCGGCAAACTGTCCTACTTGTTGACGAAGGGGTCTTCCTATATAAGGATAACCCTCCCGCTTGGCATAGTCCGCGACCGAATTTCCGATTACCGCAACAAAACCTTGAAGACCTATACGCGCCGCGCCTTCGACTTCGCGCCCTCGTTCTCAGTCTCTTGGGACAACATCGAATTCCACTACGATTACTCCCGCCAACAGCCCAACTTGCTCCTGCTGCTCGACACGCGCGACGACAGCGACCCGCTTGCCGTCCGTCTGGGCAACGCCAGCCTCAAGGCGACAGACACGCACGCCTTTTCGTTCGGGTACAGACATTTCAACGCCGCCGTGCAGCGCACGTGGAACATAAGCGCCAGCTACGTCCACTACGTCAACGCCGTGGGCCAGTCGCGCAGCTTCAACAGCACCACGGGCGGCTACACCTACATTCCGCGCAACATCAACGGAAACCTCACCGCCAGCGGGAACTTCAACTACAGTCAGGCGCTCGACAAGAAAAAATCCTGGACGGGACGCATCGTCACCGCCGTCAAATACGACCGCAGTGCCGACTTCGCCAACTACGACAGCGACGAAACCGGCATGGCAAAGAGCATTGTCCGCAATCTTGGCTGGACACAGACCTTCGGCGCCGACTTCCGCCGCAGCGGCTACCACGTCGGGCTGAGCCTCTCCGCCGACTGGGCACACGCCACGAGCAACCGCGAGGGCTTCCAGACCATCAACACCGTGGACTGGCTGTGCCGCCTGATTGGTCACGTCCCCCTGCCGTGGCGCTTCGAGTTCCACACCGACCTCAACTTCTTCTGCCGCACCGGCTACGGCGACAACTCCATGAACACCGACGAGTGGGTGTGGAACGCCTCCCTCTCCCGTTCGCTCGACCGCAGCAAGCGCCTCATCCTCAAGCTTTCTGCCTACGACCTGCTCGGACAGAGGTCCGCCATCAGCCGCACCATCGACACGCAGGGCCGCGTCGAGACATGGACCAACACGCTCACCCGCTACGTCATGATTCATCTGTCCTACCGCTTCAGCAAAAAGCCCAAGCAGCACGGGGAGTAACGCTCCCCCCTGCTGAGGCTGTCCGAAGTCAAATTCGCACTTACAAAATGTCACTTTTCAGGTGCGAATTACGCGAATTTACACGGATAAACACTTACAAAAACAGTGTTTATCCGTGTTTTTGTGTCAAAATGAAAGCACATTACGGGCTCTCAGACTTTTTTCCAGTGCTTTTTTCCCCTCCACCAGAACTTTTGAAAATTAGTCCAGAGCTTTTGGGAAAATATCTCAGGACTAATTTTCTAAAGCTCAGGA
>JAUNOO010000089.1 GCA_030531095.1 Bacteroidales bacterium | reverse complement strand
ACATTGAAACCTGCTTCCATAAAGGGAAGCAAGGCGCATTGTGCTTAGCCATTGGAAGAGGTACGCGAACTCGCCAACACCCTCGCCACCAACGACCCCACGGGCTACCGCCTCTATCTGCTGAATCAGGCTGCCGCCCACACCAGCACGTATGGCGAAACAGTCAGCGCCGACGATGCCGCCACCCTCACTTGGGCTAATTACATGAGCACCACCTTCCACTACATCGAAAGCAACGGCGCTCCCGTCATCAACTATACGGACGACACCAGCACCAACATTGCGGACGACGCCAGCACCAACACGCACAATTTGCTGTCGAAATATGGCATCCGCACGTACGAGAACGGCATCTGCTACTACACCTACTGGATTAAGCACGCCAACGACGGCGACGAAAGCGTGAAGGGCAAGATGGAACACGCCATCGTCCGCAACAACATCTACAAAATTGAGGTCAACGGTGTCCGCGACCTTGGTGACGATATCCCCTCGGAGGAAGACAACAAGCTCTCCATCGTGGTAGCCGTCAAGGACTGGACCGTCCTCAGCCAAGAGAACTTTGAATTCTAAGCGGAGGGGGCACTTGTGGCTCCCTTTCTTGTCAAACTACATAAACCTATCAACGGTGATGAAATCCCTATTCTTCGGTCTCACATTCGGTCTGCTGACCATCTTCGGCCTGTCGGCTTGCTCTACCGCCGACGAGGAAACCGTCGACGACGGCATGCTCCACGGCATTACCCTACAACTCGGGCCGAGCGGCGTGCGCCAAACCAAAAGCTACGGCGGCGACCCCAATGCCAACGAGCACGAGTTCATCCATTCGCTCCACGTCTTTATCGTCGACTACTCCACCGGCAAAGTGGAATGGGTGGCGCACGAAACCTTTACCGGCGACACGGATGCCGCCGACGGCAACCTCATACAGAAGGCTTACAGCGACCTGACGCTTGCTGCCGGCACAAAGACCATCTACGCCTTCGCCAACATGGACAACGTCTATTTCTATGGCGACAACACTACCACCATTGACGACCAACTCGACGCCATCACCACGTCGTCCAACGCCTCCGCGCTTTCTGACCTTTCGCAGAAAATCGTCAACGACCCCGCCGGGAGCATTGACTTGACCAGCAGCACAAAATCGTTCATCCCGATGTGCATCTTCGAAACCGTGAACCTCACCAACAACAGCCAGACGCTCACCGTGGAGATGGAACGACTGGTCTGCCGCGTGGACTTCACCATCCGCAACAGACGCAGCGAAGGCACAAACACAAACGAAATCACGATAACCTCGCTCACCATGCAACCGCTCTACAGCACGGTGGGACTGTTTGCCCAAACGCCCAACACGACTGACGCCCGCAGTGCGACAAAGACGGTAGTCAATCCCAATTCCGAGGTTTCCGAAGCAGTCACGTTAGCTACTGGCAAGAGCCACCTGTTCAGCTTCTACGTCAACGCCACGGAGGTGAGCGGCAATACACCGTTCACGTTCTACATTACGCTCAAGGACGAATCGAAGACCTACACCGGCACGACCACGGCAACCACGCTGCCGCGCAACAGCATTCTGCCCGTTGCCGCCAACTTCTCCGACTACGAGATGTCGCTCGACGTGACGGCACAAGTTTCCCCCATCGGCGGCTACCCCGTCTCGGTCTACACAGGCAGCGACCTCACCAACTATACGCTGAATCTGCCGGAAGGCTGCACCTTTACCATCGCGCCTACCATGACGAAGGACGACACGGAGGTAACTATGGCGACCGACGGCTGGCAACTCTCGCTCAACGACACGTCGGTGAAGTGGCTGACCCTCAGTACTGCCACTGCTACGACGGGCGGTTCTTTAATCGGTCAGGTGACGGCACAGACTGGTCTGTCGGCAGGACTCAAACTTGCCTCCAAGACCGCCGAAAATCGTACTGCCGACTATTCCATTACAATCAACACGGTGTCGTTGTCCGATTTCAGCATCCCCACCTCGGCAGCCCGCAAGCAGTTGAACGCGTGGTCTGCCACACCCGAAGTATTTGAATTACTGTCTTTGACAAAGCAACAATAGTGAAAGGATTTAGAAGATGAAACTATTCAGTACACATATTACCGCTTCGCTCACAGCAGCACTCTTCCTGCTCTGCTTCTTCATGCCTACGACTGGGTATGGACAAACGGTTGACATCCCCGAAGCCGAAGAAGGCAAGGTGAACATCCCCCTCAGCTCGCTCGATGGTCTGACGACATACGCGACCTGCGGCTGGAACTCCATCAGAGCCAACAAGAGCAATGACGGCAACGACATCATACTCAAGGGCACGACCTACTCAAGCGGCGTGGGTACGCACTCAGAGAGCACCATTGTGGTCCAGCTCAACGGCAGCAAGCGATTCTACACCCTCGTGGGCATCGACGACGAAGTGAGCGTTAGATACTCGTACGACGCTAACTGCGACTACGAAGTCTCCCTAAAAGCCGAGAACGGTAACACCAAGAACGTGGCTTCGGGCACCATCAAGAGAACTGACACCACAGCGCCCGAAATCGATGTCGACGTGAGCGGCTGGGATTACCTCATTCTGAAAATCACCAACGGCTCGGACAACACCAACTCCAACGACCACGTGGACTGGGCGAACGCCTACCTCGTCCAAGCCAAGAACGCCGCCACGGATCCCGTCGTCATTTCGGAAAGCGATATGGCGACCAGATGGAATATTCCTGAGGAATATATAGCAGGAGCCTCTTTCAATATAACTGATTACATTAGCCACTACACCCTCCACCGTGGTATTCCGGAGGATGAAAAAGACTTCTACCAGAATAATAGATACGGCGGAGAAACCCGCTGGCAGACCTGGCGAAAGACTTGGGAAGAAGCACATCCCAATGATACAATCAATGACACCTATAGCAATAACTATACTTCTACTCTTGTGGATAGCGCCACAAGTATGTTTGCTCAGAATTACACTTTCAACCTCCAGGCCGCACACACCACGATCTATAGGCTTTATGTAAGGAAGGGCGAGGAAATTCTCCTTGCGCTGCCAAATACCATGGCAGGTGGTGGTACAACCTATTGGGAATCCACTGGCTGGTATTTCCGCTGGTACAACTACGCCTCCGACAACACGTGGAATATCAATTATATTGAGAACGACACGACTTTCAACTCAGATAACAGTGTTGCCGACATCAATGAAGTCACATACAATTATGATATCATCCGCCCAGTAAATACAACAAGCAGTGCGTTGTACAAAACCGCGGACGGTTACGTTTCCGGTGAAATGTTCGGCACGTCAGCTGACCAGAACCTGACGCGAATGTATTTCTATTACCCCACTGACGAGGAGTTCGACAGCTGGCACTCATACGGTAACAACTCACTGAGATTCCCAAACATTACCAACAGCCAATGGATTGTGGCGTGCGATGCATCCTCTTATTATGATGATACAAATGGGGGCATCAATGTTGAAACCGATGAAGATGATAACGTCATCAGGAGCACCATCACAGAGCCCTCACTCTCGCAGCGTGTCATTTTCATCATCTCGGGTATAGACGATGATGTAGACGATGGTGAAGAGGATGAGAGAGGCTATGATAAGATAGAATATTGGAAAGCCATGTACGACCAGTGTGTGGCTGCGACCAATGGGGAAGAATTTGACTACTACGAGAACTATACCGTCTCTTTCCCTTACCGCCGAATGTGGAAAGACGCAGGAGGCCAAACGGGTGCTGTTAGCTACGTTTCAGGAACAGAACAAAACATTCACAGGGAGTACATCGGTAGTGAAATGGTGTCGTTGAACTATGATGCCCGCTACCTTTATGTCCCCGGAGGAAATTGGGGCGAAGGTGTCAAGGTGACACTGGATGAGAACACGGCGGGCATCAAGTTTCCGAATGAGAGTTACTACAACACCAGCGATACCGAATATACCATCTATGGTGGAGGCGAGGACTACAGCGGCAACCTCTACCGCACTATCCCTTTCAGGTATCCAAATACCATTACAACGGAAGGTGACAATTATGAGACGCAGACGGTCGACTCACCCAACTCGTACGCCTACTTCAACGTGACCCGAGACGGCATAGACCTTAACGGAAACCCCATGACCTACAAACTGGCGCGCATCAAAATTGACTTCCTCCCTGAGCAACGACTACTCTCGAAATCGGAGATTGAGGCCATCGACAAAGATTCAGCCTCGACTGAACTGATGCGCTTCGCCACACTGACACCCAAATATTTGTCGGACTCTGAAGATTACAGAGAGGTGGGTAGCATGAACTTCAACTACCCAGCAGGCACTGATTTCGTCCAAGATAAAATATACTACAAATACCCAATGAACTGGGACTACAGTTCCTATGGTTTCTACGACGGCTCAACCATATCAAATTCAGTAACCAACAAGAGCCTTATCCTTTGGGGACAGTATGGATTTGTCAATACGCTTGAAGACGATGCAAGCTATGGTGCTGAACGTGCCTCTGACAGCAACTACTTCCTCAAAGTGGATGCCTCCGACCAACCCGGACACGTTCTCAACGTGCCCATTGACGGTCAAGTCTGCGCCGGTGCGGAAATCACCATTTCGGCATGGGTGAAAAACGGTAAGGGCTCGGAAACTAATGTGCAAGATGATGCGGGCTTGATGTTCTCTCTCTATGGCGTGACAGAGAATGCAGACGGCACGACTACAGAAACTGCCCTCTACCGTTTCCAAACAGGACAGATGGCAACGACGAGATTTATGAGCCGCTACAATTACAAAGACGAATGGCTGCACTTCTCGACCCGATTTATTAACGGCGACGTAAATTACAACAGGTATTACATCCGTCTGGACAACCGTTCTTTCTCAACAAACGGTGCAGACTTCTACGTGGATGAGGTGCGAGTCTATGTAAACAACCTTACAGCCACCGCCCAGCAGATTTCCCCGACCTGCGAATCTACAGGTACAAAGATTCAGCTGAAGCTCAACTACGACCAACTTCTGGCACGTATGGGTATGACTGAAAACACCACCGAGACTACTCAGACTGACCAAGTGGGACTTGTATTCGTGAATGTGGCGAACTACGAAAATTGGTTGGCAGGAAAAGTGGACGGGAAAACTCATACCACGACAGACAGTATCGCAGAAATACTGTTCCATGCCATGAAATTCTACGATGCCAGCAAGAACAATGAACTTTCGGAGGATACTGTGAACATGCAGTTCCTCAGCTTCACCAACTACTTTGCCGGCATGACGGCGTACAACGACTCGCTGACCAGTGCCACGCAAGGTAACGGACCATCCAAACTCGGTAACAACTACTACTGGCTGACGACTACGGACGAGGACGGCGAACGCTACCTGACGGTTGACATCAACGCCGAACTGCAAGGCGGCACCAAGTACTATCTGGTCATGGCGACTGGCTATGATGCTAGCGATGCGAATAACAAACCCTACTTCTCCGCCCGCGACGTCTGCGACATGTACAGCGAGTTCACCACGACGTCGACCACGGTGCTGAAGGTGAACGGTCAAGTCGTGGATGGTGCCAACCAATACTGCTCGGGACAGGTCAACACGTTCTCTGCCTCGCTGGTTGCCTACGCCGGCACTGACACCCTCACGTTCAACAACTGCTACTTCGACTGGTACATCGGCAAATTGACGGACTTTGAGACGGCGGCGTCGGATGACGTCAACAGCCTGCGCTCTGCCCTCTCCATCTACCGCAACTGGTACCCCACTGGCAGCGACATCTATAACGCCACACCGCAGGTGGGTGGCGGCAAGACGGCGCTGACTGAGGCTGACATCAAGATGATTAGAGACTCTGTGGAGGCTGGCAAGCTCTACCTCTACCAGCGCGTGCTCAGCTACCGTCTGACGACGGACTTGAACGGTATTGTGGCTGCGCCTGTACCTTTCGAAGACAACGGCTACTTATTCTGTTGGGACCCCGTGGCGCTGACGCTCAAACCCGGCAATTCCTCGCCTGTGGTCTACGTGGGCTATGAGAACGAGACTTATCCCGACAACTACGACCCTGCCCTGCGCATCGGTCTTAGCCAACTCCAGTCTGCCACAGACAAAACCACGAACTACATCAAGATTCCGCTGCGCGACATCGTGCTCACCAAGGAAGGCGATACGGGCTATCTGCAACTGATTGACAGCCACCCAAGCGTCTACCTCCTCGCCACCGACGACCCGCGGCAGACCATCAGCGGTGGACAGTACGACATCGAGGTGGGCAAAATCGACGCACTGCAGGCTGTAAAGGACGGAACTGACAACTACATCACGTTCCACTTCCTCAACGACAGTATCTCGAAATTCCGCGAGGGCTACACCTACACGTTGATGATGATGTGTGAGGAAATCGTGGGCGGGGAAAGCACCGAAGCTTGCTACGGTACACTCCTCCTGCCGGTCAAGGTGGTGCCTGAATACCTCCGCTGGATTGGCGACGCTGACGACAACTGGAGCAACGACGACCACTGGCGCCGCTCTACTGCTACCGAACTGCACAAGACGGACGCTGACAGCTACGACTACACGCCCGCGCCGGCAACGAACTTTGTGCCGATGAGCTTCTCGAAGGTGACTATCCCGGAAGGGGCACAGGTGCAACTCTATCAGCCGACCGCACTGGCTGGTACGAACAACGGTCTGATTGACCTGACGACTACGACAGTGGGCAGCCCCACGCACAACATCGAGTACGACTTCATGGCAACGGAAGAAACGGATGGCACCACCGCAACTGGCAACCTCGTAACTGAACCGTTCTACACGAATGTCGCCGAGCAGATTCACTTTGAACCGCAGAGCGAAATGCTCCACACGGAACTGCTCGACTACGACAAAGCATGGGTGGACTACAAACTGAACGCGGGAGAATGGTACGCCCTCGCCTCCCCGCTGCAGAATGTCTTTGCTGGCGACTTCTACGCTCCCTCTGACAACGGACGACAGGAAACGGAGTACTTCCAGGACATCGAGTTCAGCACAACGAGCTACAACCGCTTTGCTCCGGCTATCTATCAGCGCAGTTGGGACGGCGCACAGGCTACCAACTACAACTCGTCGAGCGACGGTGACTACTCTAAAATGGCTATGGAGGGCTACTGGAGCAGCGTCTACAACGATGTGGACGTGGAGTACTCGCCGATGACGGGCTTCTCGCTCAAAGCTGCCAAGGGTCAGATGGCTTCGCTTGACAGCGTGCTCATCCGTTTGCCAAAGGCTGACGAGAGCTATACTTACTACTACAACGACGGCACTACAACCAAGACTGGCGAGACAGCCAAAAGCGTGTCCTTGTCGCGAACCAACACGGCAGGCAGTCTGATCTTTGAAGGCGATAACCTGACTACGACTATCACCGACGAAAACAAGACGGGGTATTATTTGGTGGGCAATCCCTTTATGGCGCACCTCGACATGAAGAAGTTCTTTGATGCCAACACCAATCTGCAAGCCAAATATTGGACTGTGAACAATGGCAACCAGAAAGTCTTTATCGGTGATGAGAACAATGGTAGTTGGATTACGACCAATGGCACTGGAACGACTAATCCACAGGTTGAACCGCTGCAGTCGTTCTTCGTGACGCTGGCAAACGGCACGACCATAACCGATAAGGTGACGGTGACGTTCACGAAAGACATGCAGGCGCTGGGCGGCACGACGTCCTCAACGACTTCTTCGTCGAACGAAATGGACTTCTCGCCCATCACGCTGACAGTGGCTGACGGCGGCAACTCGGCACTCATCATCGCTTCGGAGGAGGCTTCGGCTGACTATGACGAGAAGGAGGACGCTGAAATCCTGCTCGACTCGAACCTTGAAAGCGCTACGCCGTACAGTGTGGCTGGCTCGTACGCCGCTTCTATCAACAGCACGCGCAACACGCAGCTTATCCCCATCGGTATCTTCGGCGCGAGCGGCGAAACGGTGAAGGTGACTGTGAACGGCATCTCAACGCTGGGCGACATGAAGCTGTACGACGCAACAACGGGCAAGTCGACTTACCTCTCTGACGGCGACGTCGTGGAAATGGTGGGTGAAGCGCACGGCCGCTACTACCTGATGAACGGTGACCTCTCTTCTGCCACCGCAAGCATCACGGTCTACTCGACTGGCAACAACCAACTGGTAATTGCCTCGCCTGCCACGGCTCTGAAGTCCGCCACTATCTACACGCCGGAAGGACGCCGTTGCGACATCGGCACGAACGTGGAAGGCAAGTACTCCGCGAAGTACACGCTCAACAAGGGTCTCTACATCGTGAACGCCGAAAATGAGAATGGCGAAAAGGTTTACGAAAAAGTAAAGGTCTATTGATAGAATAGGTTTATTGATAACTGTACCTCCGCCCCCTCCTCATGGAGGTACTGCAATGAAAGCCGATGACGATTGTTTCATCGGCTTTCTTTTTTATTACGGCTTGCCTCGTGGGGACTGCAAAACGTAATTGAGGCTTTGGCTCATTGACCGCATGAACTCGTGGGGCTCTCGCGCGGGGTAATATTTATCCACCCTATTCCAATGGGGCGCAACAAATGTAGCGACGTACCTAACGGGCTTCACTCTGTAAGAGTGATTTTACTTAGCCTGGGGTGAAACCCCAGGTTTCGTTATCGCGATTCAAATACTATCGCTCCACCTGGGGGGAGCTGTCGCGAGCGAAGCTCGTGACTGAGGGGGCAAACTGCTACCGCCATAAAATATCGCCACCATTCATATATAATTTGTACCCCACAATGTGACCCCTCAAGTGCCCCCTCAGTCACTCGCTCGCGCGAGTGCCAGCTGCATTTAACTGATTTAGGTTGACTCGGTTTTATTAATTATT
>JAUNOO010000088.1 GCA_030531095.1 Bacteroidales bacterium | reverse complement strand
AAGCTCAGGACTAATTTAAAAAAGCTCAGTACTAATTTTTCATTGTTCTGACAGAGATTTAATCCACTATGGCTGAACGAGTTAGAAGCTGCGCAAAAAAACAGCAGCTGGGGGGGCAGTGGTCGGCGGTGAAATCAATGCCGCGCGGCGGAAATATTGTCTGATATGAGTTATATGAGGGCAAGGACAACAAGTATATCGTTACCGAATCGGAAGGCAAAGTCGAGTGTTTCTGACCGCTCTGAGGAATTAATTCTACCCCCAAACGCCGATAAATAGGGTTTTCACGGCTTCTTTTTGAAAAAAATTGGGGTTAAAAGCTGGCAGTCTGTAATATTTTTCCTACATTTGCAGCCAATAAAAGAAACAGATGCGTCACATTAGTAACATAATTACCCGACTGCGCGGCTTGATTCTATCTCCAAGAGAGTAAAGAAGTGAGCAGCTTAGGCCGTGTAAGGCTGGCTGGGGTAACGTATAAGAATATTCGGTCTTTCTCACTTCTGGGTGCGAAAGACTTTTTTATTTTCTGCCCCTCTCCTCCCCTACGACCGCCGATGCCGCTCCACTGAAGGACGCGCGGGATGTGACCCACAAACCAAAATAAGACACAACAAAAAAGAACACAATTTTATGAGTGACAGACTTTTTATTTTCGACACGACTCTGCGCGACGGCGAACAGGTGCCGGGCTGCCAGCTCAACACTGTGGAGAAAATCCAAGTGGCGAAGCAGCTCGAATCCCTCGGCGTGGACGTCATCGAGGCCGGTTTCCCCATTTCAAGCCCCGGCGACTTCCATTCGGTCATTGAGATTTCGAAAGCCGTGACCTGGCCCACGATTTGCGCCCTCACACGCGCTGTCGAAAAAGATATTGACTGCGCCGCCGAGGCGCTTCAGTACGCCAAACACAAGCGTATCCACACGGGTATCGGCACGAGTGAGAGCCACATCAAATACAAGTTCAACTCCACACGCGAGGAAATCATTGAACGCGCCGTGGCAGCCGTGAAGTACGCCAAGCGCTACGTCGAGGACGTGGAGTTCTACGCCGAAGATGCCGGCCGCACGGACAACGAATATCTGGCGCGCGTGGTGGAAGCGGTCATCAAGGCCGGTGCCACGGTGGTCAATATTCCCGACACCACGGGCTACTGCCTGCCGCGCGAGTATGGCGAGAAAATCAAATACCTCATGGAGCACGTGGACGGTGTGCACAACGCCATCCTCTCGACCCACTGCCACAACGACCTGGGCATGGCTACGGCGTGCACACTGGAAGGTGTGCTCAACGGTGCCCGCCAGGT
Source organism: Bacteroidales bacterium (assembly GCA_030531095.1). Classification (GTDB taxonomy): domain Bacteria; phylum Bacteroidota; class Bacteroidia; order Bacteroidales; family Bacteroidaceae; genus Alloprevotella. Next base: position 7,669 of record JAUNOO010000088.1, on the reverse strand, counting down.
TGAGGTCACTATCAACGGTATCGGTGAACGCGCCGGAAACACGAGCGAGGAGGAAATCGCCATGATTCTGAAGTGCCACCACGACCTCAACATCCAGACTAATATCAATACGCAAAAGATTGCGTCGACGAGCCGCATGGTCAGCTCGCTGATGAACATGCCCATTCAGCCCAACAAAGCCATTGTGGGACGAAACGCCTTTGCCCACTCATCGGGCATCCATCAGGACGGCGTACTGAAAAACGTGGAAACCTACGAAATCATCAACCCGAAAGACGTGGGCATCGACGACAATTCCATCATCCTCACCGCCCGCTCGGGTCACGCGGCGCTGAAACACCGCCTCGAGGTGTTGGGCATTGACGTCAACGACGAAAAACTGGACTCCATCTACGAAGCCTTTCTGCGACTGGCCGACCAGAAGAAGGAGGTGACGGACGACGACATTCTCGTGCTCGCTGGTGCAGAACGCTCAAGCGCGCACAGCATCAAACTCGACTACCTGCAGGCAACAAGCGGACTTGGCGTGCGCCCCGTGGCTGCCATCAGCCTCGACATCGCCGGCGAGAAGTTCCAAGCAGCCGCCGAGGGCAACGGTCCGGTGGACGCAGCCATCAACGCGCTCAAAGTCATCATCAAGCGCAACATGGTGCTCAAGGAATTTACCATCCAGGCCATCAACAAAGGCTCGAACGACGTGGGCAAGGTGCACATGCAGGTGGAACATGACGGTCAGGTCTACTACGGCTTCGGCGCCAACACCGACATCGTGACCGCCAGTGTGGAAGCCTACATCGACTGTATCAACAAATTCCGGAAATGAGAGAGTTTCCAAAGTGGTTGCTGGCTTTGGCCTTTCTGAGTCTGACGTCTGTCCTGTCGAGCCCGTTCTATATGTTCGGCGGCGTGGCAGTCTTCGGTCACAGCGAATATGCAGTGGTCAACTTCCTCTTGTTTCTGCTGCAGAATCTGCTATGGGTACTGCCCGTCCTGCTCTTCTTCGGCAGTTTGGAACTCTACCGCATCGGTCTGAAACGGGCTGGCGTGGCAGTGGTGTCTTTGGGCCTACTGCTGACGATTCTGTGCTTTGTGCTGCTCCTTATATGAGGCAGGCGGCGAGGCACATTTCCAACAACAACCACTCCTTCATCAATATTATTACTTGAAACAAAGTTGCTAATCTCTAAAACATAATTTTTTATGAACACCTTATTCGATAAAATATGGGACGCCCATGTCGTACAGCACGTCAACGACGGGCCTGACCAACTTTACATCGACCGCCTCTATGCGCACGAGGTGACCAGCCCGCAGGCCTTCGACGGTTTGCGCCGCCGCGGACTCCAATGTTTCCGCCCCGGCCAGATTTTCTGTATGCCGGACCACAACACGCCGACACACGACCAAGACAAGCCCATCGAGGACCCCGTTTCAAAGAAGCAGGTGGACACGCTTGCCAAAAACGCCCGCGACTTCGGTCTCACCCACTACGGCATGATGGACCACAACAACGGTATCATCCACGTTGTAGGTCCTGAGCAGGGACTTTCCCTGCCGGGCATGACGATTGTGTGCGGCGACTCGCACACCTCTACCCACGGCGCAATGGGTGCCGTGTCGTTCGGCATCGGTACGTCTGAGGTGGAAATGGTGCTCGCCTCGCAGTGCATCCTGCAGGCCAAGCCCAAGTCCATGCGCATCACGGTGAACGGCCAATTGGGTTACGGTGTCACCGCCAAAGACCTCGCCCTCTACATCATGAGCCAAATCACCACGAGCGGTGCCACGGGCTACTTCGTGGAATATGCCGGCGAGGCTGTCCGCTCACTCACCATGGAAGGCCGCCTCACGCTCTGCAACCTCTCTATCGAGATGGGCGCACGCGGCGGATTCATTGCGCCCGACGAGAAGACCTTCGAGTATATCAAGGGGCGTCCCTATGCGCCGAAGGGCGAGGCTTGGGAGAAGGCTGTGGCTTACTGGAAGACACTCAAGAGCGGCGACGACGCTGTGTTCGACAAGGAAGTTACCTTCGACGCCGCCAACATCGAGCCGATGATTACCTACGGCACAAACCCCGGCATGGGCATTGGCATTTCTGCTACTATTCCTCAGCCCGCTTCGGCTTCCGACGAGAAGGCACTTGCCTATATGCAGTTTGCCGCCGGCGAGAAGATGACTGGCAAGAAGGTGGATTACGTTTTCCTCGGCGCTTGCACCAACGGCCGTATCGAGGACTTCCGCGCCTTCGTCTCCATCGCAAAGGGTCGCCACAAGGCACCCGAAGTGACGGCATGGCTCGTGCCGGGCTCTTGGAAAGTGCTCGACCAAATCAAGGCCGAAGGGCTCGACAAGATTCTGGAGGAAGCCGGTTTTGAAATCAGGCAACCGGGCTGCTCTGCCTGTCTGGCAATGAACGATGACAAAATTCCTGCCGGAAAACTGAGTGTGTCAACGTCAAACCGCAATTTTGAAGGCCGTCAGGGTCCTGGTGCGCGCACTTGCCTGGCTTCGCCGCTCATGGCAGCCGCAGCAGCCGTGACGGGTGTCATCACCGACCCGAGAGACTTACTTTAAGGCCACAACCGATAACATAGAACAGACATGAAACAGAAGTTCAATATCATAGAAAGCACCTGCGTGCCCCTCCCTCTGGAGAATGTAGACACTGACCAAATCATCCCCGCACGCTTCCTCAAGGCCACCGACAAAGAGGGCTTCGGCGACAACCTTTTCCGCGACTGGCGCTACAACCCCGACGGCAGCAAGAAGGACTTTGTCCTCAACGACCCCACCTATTCTGGCGAGGTGCTCGTTGCGGGCAAGAATTTCGGTTGCGGTTCCAGCCGCGAACACGCCGCCTGGGCCATTGCCGGCTACGGCTTCCGCGTGGTGGTGAGCAGCTTCTTCGCCGATATCCACAAGCAGAACGAACTGAACAACTTCGTGCTGCCGGTAGTGGTGAGCGAGGAATTCCTGGCCCGCCTCTTCGCTGCCATCAAGGCCGACCCGAAGACGCGCGTCATCGTCAACCTCCCCGAACAAACCATTACCAACGTGGCCAATGGCGACTGCGAACACTTCGACATCAACGGCTACAAGAAGTACTGTCTGGAGAACGCCCTCGACGACATCGACTTCCTGCTCGAAAACCAGCAGAAAATCGAAGCGTGGGAGCAGGCTCACCAGGCATAATCCCAACAAGAAAAAACATCTTTCACGGGCCAGCGGACAGTGGCGTCAGTCCAGCAAGTCGGCTGGCCCGCGCTTAACGACAAAAACAGACATCCACGATGAACAGCAATATAGAAATTATGGATACGACGCTTCGCGATGGCGAGCAGACAAGCGGCGTGTCCTTTGTACCCCATGAGAAACTCCAGATAGCCCAAAAACTGCTTCGCGACGTGCGGGTCGACCGCATAGAAGTGGCGTCAGCCCGCGTCTCCGAAGGCGAGAAAAAGGCTGTGGGGAGCATTTGCGCTTGGGCAGCCCGACACAATTTGCTGGACCGCGTGGAGGTCTTGGGCTTCATTGACCACCACACCTCGCTCGACTGGATTAACGCTTGCGGCTGCCGCGTCGTGAATATGCTCTGCAAGGGCTCGCGCAAGCACTGCGAACTGCAACTGGGCAAATCCGTCGAGGAACACATCGCTGACATCTGCCAGGAAATCGCCTATGCCGACAGTCTGGGCATTGCCGTCAACGTCTATCTGGAAGACTGGTCGAACGGCATCAAGGACGACCCCGAATACGTCTTCGCCCTCGTCGACGCGCTGAGCCAAACGAGCGTCCGCCGCTTTATGCTGCCCGACACGCTCGGTGTGCTCGACCCTCTTTCGGCAGTGGGCTATTTCAGGAAAATGCGCCACCGCTATCCCAATATCCATTTCGATTTCCACGCCCACAACGACTATGACCTCGCCATCGCCAACGTCTCGGCAGCGGTATTGAGTGGCATTCAGGGCATTCATACTGCCGTGAACGGACTGGGCGAACGGGCAGGCAACGCGCCGCTCTCGAGCGTGCAGGCCATTCTGAAGGACCACTTCCATCTCGAGACGGGCATCGACGAGAGCAAGCTCTTCGACGTCAGCCGTCTTGTAGAAAGCTACAGCGGCGTGGCGGTTCCTGCCAACCAACCCATCGTGGGCGAGAACGTCTTCACGCAAGTGGCGGGCGTCCATGCCGACGGCGACAACAAGTCGGGCCTCTACTTCAACGCCCTCCTGCCCGAACGCTTTGGCCGCCAGCGCGAATACGCCCTCGGCAAGAACAGCGGCAAGGCCAACATTCTGAAAAACCTTGAAGCCTTCGGATTGGAATTGACGCCCGAGGAAACCCGCCGCGTCACGCAACGCATCATCGAACTTGGCGACAAGAAGGAAATGGTGACGCAGGAGGACTTGCCCTACATCGTATCGGACGTGCTCAAGCACACCGCTCCTGAGGAGAAGGTGAAACTCATGAGCTACCTCGTCACCACGGCCTACGGCCTCATGCCCACCGCTTCCGTCAAGGTCGAAATCAATGGAGAATGCTACGAAACGCAAGCGGCAGGCGACGGTCAGTTCGATGCCTTCGTTCGTGCCCTTCGCCACATCTATAAGGAACGGTTGGGCCGCCCCTTCCCTATGCTCACCAACTACTACGTCACCATCCCGCCGGGCGGTCGCACGGACGCCTTTGTCCAGACGGTCATCACATGGACGTTCAACGACAAGACCATCCGCACGCGCGGTCTCGACGCCGACCAGACCTATGCCGCCATCAAGGCGACCATCAAGATGCTCAATAGCATTGAGGACGAAATGTCCTGACTTTTTACAGAAAAACAAACGTCCCGCTTCCGTCAGTCTTTTGCAAGAAAAACGAAAGCGGGGCGTTTACTTAACACCTCTTTTATATGAATCCCCAACACGCCAAACTGATTGCCGCCATGGTGACTTACGATGCCGGCGACGCGCGACGCATTCAGCATTTCATGAAGGTGCACGACTTTGCCGCGACCATCGGTGTCCTCGAAGGCTTGGACGAAGAAACATTGTTCATTCTTGAAACGGCGGCCATTGTCCACGACATCGGCATCCACGTCAGTGAGCACAAATACGGGTCGAGCGGCGGAAAATATCAAGAGTTAGAAGGTCCTGCCGAGGCAGAAAAGCTCCTCAAGGCGGTGGGCGGTTACTCTGACCAGCAGATAGAACGTGTGTGCTGGCTCGTAGGACACCACCACACCTACACCCACATCGACGGGGCGGACTATCAAATTCTGGTAGAAGCGGATTTTCTCGTCAACATTCACGAGGACGGTCTCAGCCGTGAGGCGGCAGAGCGCGTGGAAAAAAATATTTTCAAGACGGCGGCAGGACGAAAACTTTTGAAAGATATGTACCTTGCACCAGAATACAAATTCTGACGAAATCTCTAAATAGTTCTCCTGTTTACAGACTTACTTCGTCACCCGATAAGCCGCCCCACGCCCTCATCTGGGCGACACATTACTAAAGACTCGTCAGTCTCTCCAATTCATCCAACAGGTTCACCGCAAAACTGCCCGGTCCCTTGGCGGTCTTTGCAGCCGCTTCGCCCGCCTGCTTCATCAGTCGGGCGGCAATGGTTGCGGCCTTAAAAGCATCGGTTTCTACGGCGGCGCAGGCGGCAATGATAGCCGTAGCGGCGCACCCCGTTCCCGTCACGCGGCGCATCAGGTCGTGTCCGCCAGAGAGGTGCAACGTATTCTTGCCATCGGTCACTATATCCGTTTCTCCACTCGCCACAACGACCGCGCCGAGGCGTTGGGACAATTGCACCGCAAGCGCTTCCACGTCAGTTTCATTTTGGCAGGCATCCACCCCAGCAGCGGCAGTGTGCAGACCAAGCAGGGCACGGATTTCTGAGGCGTTGCCGCGGATGATGGTGGGGCGAGAAATGTTCAACAAATCTTTCACCAAATCCTTTCGGAAAGCCGTAGCCCCCACGCCGACGGGGTCGAGTACGACAGGCACACCGACCTCTGCAGCGGTCCGCGCGGCAATCTTCATGGCGCGAACGGCGGGCGATTCAGGCGTGCCGATATTGAGCACCACGGCTGCGGCGCGGCGGACTATTTCGCCCACTTCCTCCTCGGCGCGCGCCATGACGGGCGACGCGCCCACCGCCAACAATGCATTAGCCACGAGTGGCATGCTCACATAGTTGGTGAGGCAATGCACGAGCGGGTGCTGCTGACGCAAGTTCAGCCACAGTCGCGTCTGGCAGTTGTCAGAGAAATAATCGGGCGTGGTCATTCAGTCTAAATATTAAGTAGCGGCAGGATGGAAGGCGTCAGCAAGGCGGTGAAAATACCATTCAGCGTCAGTCCCAGACTGGCATAAGCACCGTGTAGGCGGCTCACGTCCATCGAGGCTGCCGTGCCGAGCGCATGGGCAGCCGTTCCCATAGAAAGACCCTGAGCAACAGGGGTCTTGACGCGCGCAAATCCCATTGTCTTGTAGCCGCACACGGCGCAAAACAGTCCCGTACAAACCACGGCCGCCGCCGTCAGCGACGGAATTCCGCCCACAGCCTTTGCCACCTCCATGGCAATCGGCGTGGTCACCGACTTGGGCGCCAGCGAGACTATTACATCGTGGCTCGCCCCCATTTCTTTGGCGACAAACACCACCGACAGAATGCCCACAAGACAGCCCGCCACTTCTGAAAGCAGAATCGGCACAAGTTCCTTTTTGATAGTACCGAGTTGAAGATAGAGCGGCACGCCAAGCGCCACAATGGTGGGCTTCAGCCAGAACTCAATGAGATGACCGCCTTCGTTATAGGTCTCGTAACTGATGCCCGCCAATTGCAAATAGGCGATGAGCACCACTATCGTAATGAGGATGGGATTCATAATCACCCAACCCGTCCATTTCCTCAACAGTTTTCCGAAGAAATAAATGCCAAACGTCAGCGCGATGAGGAGATACTCGTTCGAGAGAAATTCGCGAATCATGCCGCACCTCCTTTCCCTCTGTGGGTCGCCTTTCCGTAGAACTGATGCACCCAACCGGTCACAGCGAGCACCAGCACCGACGACACCAACGTCGCCACAATGATGGGCCACAGCTGAGCCTTAATCACGTCGAAATAGAGCATGATGGCCACGCCGGGCGGCACGAAGAAGAAACCAATGTTGGCGACGAGAAAATCAGCAAGTCCCTGCACCCATTCCAGACGCACGACTTTCAGTTTGAGAAACAGCGTGAGCAGCAACATACCCAGAATGCTCGACGGAAGCGGAATGTGAGTGAGATAAACCAACAGCTCCCCCAGCGCGAGGCAGCCGAAAAGGATGGCGCATTGTCTAACCATAGTCTTTACAAATCTAATCTTTTTACCTTCTGGCGTGCAAAGTTAAACAATGCCCGTCAGCCCGACAAACTATATTATTTGTAATTTTGTATTTTAAAACCTTAAGTTCCGAAAGGTACAGTGCAGTTGTCAAAATGACGGGCGTTTTTCCACAGAAAACTTGTTGTCACTATCAAATACAGCCCCTACTCTACCCCTTTATCCATGCATCCAAATGTCTACGAGGGACAAATAAACCAGAGCCGATTATTTGATCTGTTTTCCCTTTCCAAAAAAGTTCAGGGCAAATTTAAATTAGTCCTGAGCTTTTAAA
>JAUNOO010000007.1:18234-34965 GCA_030531095.1 Bacteroidales bacterium | reverse complement strand
TCGCATCGTAAACCAGGGTGTCGCCTCTCATCTTTACCTTGATGCGGGTTGCGCGCACCACAGCTTCACCCAATTTTTGCTCGGCTACCGACTTGCGGATATATATTGTGGGTATTAAAAGCCTTTCTTTCATGTAATTTTCAGGTACGGTCACTTTTTCCCAACCTTCTTCATAGCCTTCCTTGGTCACACGAACCAAGTAATCGCCGGGCTGGTTGGGAATAAAAAAGTCAAAGATTGTCGTAGAATGCATACCACCTGAACCGAGACTAAACACGGTTGGCTCACTATCTATTAACGTACTGTCTGCACGCATCAAAGTTATCTGACAATCTTTGACTCCATTTTTCAGATAAGCATCAAGGATTCTACCTTGCAAATTGAGTTGAGGATATTGGGCAAATGCCGGACTTGCAAAGAATGCGAAAAGGCAGAAAGTAAAAATTACTAAGGATTTAAACGGGGGGGGCATAACGTGTTTTCATTTTGAGACATTGATTAGTGGTGTGACATTTAATTGTATGACATTGTTTAATTCTTTTGATTCTTAGGGTGTTTGTTGAACTTCCACTGCATAAAGGGTGTAGTCGCCCAGGGGGGCAGCGATTCCAACTTCGCAACTCCCTATGAATAAATGAAGTAAATTTTATTTATGTGTTATTCGCTGAAGACGTTCTGGATGATTGACTTCTGAATGTCTGCCGAAGGACCTTGGTGAATTTTGCAGCTCTCGATGATGTAGCGGACGGTCTTCTCGGACAGCGTGGTGCACTTTCTCCACTGCTCGTGGCGGCGTGTCCAAATACATCTGAAGTGGGTTTTGTCGACAAGCGCCAGGTCTTGCTTGCGGCCCATCTCTACGTAGGCGCCATTCTTAAAGCTGTAGGTGCCATACTCGTGAGGCAGCACAACGACTTCGCCGTTTTTGCTGAGCGCCAATTCAGCACAAGCATATTCGCCTGTGGGGCCATAATACTTGAACGAGCCATAGCTACTCTTTTTGCCGCACACAATCTTACTCTCACCTTCCCATTGCATCCACTCCATGACCCAGACGCCCTGAAGGTCTTTGTCTGTAACATTTTCACTCTGTGCCATCAGGGTGGTGCTGAATGCGATGGCGAGCACTACGATTGACAAAATCCGTTTCATTACTTTATAACCTTTGCTGTTAATAATGTTGTTGGATATGCAAAGGAGTGAATGTTCTTCCGAAATACCAAATTTTACAGTTTGCATTTTGTTGGCATTTTACATTGCAAACTTTTTGCAAACTCGCCAATCTTAGATAGTTGTTTGTATTACAATGACTTAATAAAATCATCCCATTCTTTTGAACTGCCCTTCTTTTGGAACACTTTCTTGTAAAGTCGGGAGCGAGTGGAGCTAATCGAACTTACATCCTTACTTAAAACTGTGGCTATTTCCGAAGGTGGTACCATCAATTTGATGAGCACACACACCTGATACTCCAGTTCTGACATGTGATGCAGGCTGAAGAGGCGGTTGGCAAAACCAGGATAGACCGATTTGAGTTTTTCCTCTATCTCGTCCCAATCGGTCTTCGTCAGTCGTTCTCCCGCACTGACACGCTTGCGGAGGGCGGCGTAGTAAGCCGAGTTGAGAAAATCCTCTTCCACCTCTTTCATGGCATGGCGAACAAGTTGAGGACGCTGCTCCCGCTCCTCAATGATTTGCTGCAGCTGCGCTTCCACATTGCGTTTCTTACGATAGACATTCCTTAACATCAGAGCAATCAGCGACAACAACAAAATGAGAATGATGATGACGTAGGTTAGCGTGTATGACTGAGCTTGCAGCTCGCGCTCAGTGGTTGGCAGGACGTACATGGCGGTCTCTTCGCTCGGATTCTTCTGATAGCTTTCGATGATGTTCCGAATCTCCTTGACGCGGCCCTCAGGTATCTTCGTTGCCCTGACCCATGTATAAATGATGCCATATTGCTGGATGGTGATTGTGGTATCATTGATAATCTTCAGGGGCCACGGGTCGCCATTCTCCAGATAGAGCGTCTCGCCACCTCCCTTATAGATATAGGTGTAAGAGGCACTGCCCTCAGGAATCACAGCCACATCCTGAGCCGCCATCACCTTCTCGTTGTCGCCAGGATAAAGCGACTTCAGCTGACATAAATAGAAAACGCTGTCGCCCTCATAGATTAGGCAATTGGTAAAGCCGTCGGAAGGATAACGGTAGATATTTTCGGACGACGGATATTTCATTTGCGAGAGCAGCCAAGCGCCGTCCAATTCAAAATTTTGCCCTTCCTTTTCAGATGACATACATCCTGAAAGAAAAAATAGAGAGATTTCTGATAGAAATAATACAAATATTTTTGTGTATAACTTTTGTTTCATGTGAGTGATGAGGATTTGCAAGATGCAAAGTTAAGGAATAAAACAGATTGAGAAATGCGGACGGGAGAAGATGTGGTTAAGATGCGCACAAAATTTACTCCAACTGTGGAGGCAACCATTTTCCATCTGTTTTTCTGAAGCGTGTCCTGAGCAATCCCAACTTTCACCAGCAAAAAAGTTCAGGACTAATCTTTGTCAGCCTCTCTGGCGTAGCGCGGAGGGGGTGACAAATGAAAAACTGGAAACCGCCTTCCCCAATTTCCGCCCATGAAAACGGAATTTTGTCCAGTTTTCTAAAACACTGATTCAGAACCTTTTAAATCTACACCCGAGGAAGAACAAAAAAAGTCCTGAGCTTTTAAAAAATAGTCCTGAGCTTTTGACTACTTAGCTCAGGACTAATTTTCAAAACCTCAGGACTAATTTTTCATTGCTCTTTCAGAGTCTTCATTCTCTCAGGCTGAAGAAGTTGGAAATCCGCGCAAAAAATCAATAATTGGGGACGGACAGCGGTGAAATGCGGCGGGGACTCTGGCTTATGACTAATTGTCGCCCCACTCCCCCACTCTCTTATAGACTGCGCCCGCCTCTATGCCACTGAGCGACGGCACTTTACGCAGGTACAAAAAATTAATGGAGACAACCGTCGCTCCGGGCCTCCATTAACCAACACAAAAACTAAACTAGACTTAACTAAACTATTTATCCGTTATCATCACGACAACTTCATGGAGCAAATATAGGGAATAAACCCTAAAAAAACAAGGGCAAAGCCCATATTTTTTTTAAACTAGCCAATTATTTAACATTTGAGGCCGTTCTCAAAAGGTAAAAATCCAAAATAGTCATCGCTGCCATGGCCTCCACAATGGGTACGGCGCGGGGCAGTACGCACGGGTCGTGACGACCGCGCGCTTTCACGACGGCTTCGCGGCCGTGGATGTCCACTGTTTTCTGCTCGCGGAGCAACGTCGCCACGGGCTTGAAGGCGACACGGAAGTAGATGTCGGCACCATTGCTGATGCCGCCCTGGATGCCGCCGCTGTGATTGGTGAGGGTCGTGATGCCTCCCGAAGCGTCAGGGACAAATACGTCGTTCTGCTCGCTGCCACGGGCGGAGACGCCCTCGAATCCTTCGCCGTACTCAAAGCCCTTGACGGCATTGATGCTGAGCATGGCTGCACCGAGAGCGGCGTGGAGCTTGCCGAAAGCAGGCTCACCAAGACCTACGGGACAGCCCTGAATGACGGCCGTGATGACGCCGCCGATGGTGTCGCCCTCCGCCTTTACTTCACTGATGAGCTGCGCCATTTCCTCCGCCTTCTGGGGGTCGGGGCAACGCACGGGGTTGGTCTCGATGAGACTGAAATCGTAGCGGTGATAGTCGCGCTCCAGACTGATTGTGCCGACCTGGGAGGTGTAGGCGGTGATGCTCACGCCCAACTGGCGCAGGGCAAGTTTGGCAAAAGCGCCGCCGACGCAGCGGGCAATCGTTTCGCGGGCAGAGGAACGGCCGCCGCCGCGATGGTCGCGCACGCCGTACTTGCTGAAGTAGGTGAAGTCGGCGTGGCTGGGGCGGAATATTTCGCGCAGATTGTCGTAGTCGGAAGAATGCTGGTTCTCGTTGCGAACCAAGAAGCCGATGGGGCAGCCCGTGGAAAGGCCTTCGAACACGCCGGAGAGAATCTCGACGCGGTCGCCCTCCTGGCGGGCTGTCGTCAACTTGCTCTGGCCGGGCCGACGGCGGTCGAGTTCGCTCTGGATGAAGTCCAGGTCGACCTCAATGCCGGCAGGGAAACCGTCGATGACGCCTCCCACGCCGGGACCGTGGCTCTCGCCGAACGTGGTCAGGCGGAATATGTTGCCAAATGTGTTCATGTGCAGTCAGTCTTTATCGGCTTCCGGAAAATCAGTGGCAATGACCGCCACCGCAGCAACCGCCTTCGTGATGGTGGTGATGGTGGCCTTCGTGGTCGTCGTGGCAACCGCCGCCGCAGTCTTCGCAACCGCAGCCGCAACCTTCGCCGCTCATCATGTTGATGAGTCCCTGGATTTCCTCGTCGGTGGCTTCGCGCGACGTCACGACGCTGCCGCGGAAGTGGAGCGCCTTGCCTGCCAACTGGTGGTTGAGGTCGACCACAACCTTGTCTTCCTTCACCTCGAGGATGAGTCCCTGGAAGCGGTTGCCGTCGGCGTTGACCAAGGGGATGACGTTGCCGGGATAGATGGTGTTTTTGTCGAAACGGCCGTCAACGCAGAAGATTTCCTTGTCGAGCTCGATGACGTGTTCCTCCACGTAGGGACCATAGCCCTCGTCCACGCTCAGCGTGAAGTCGAACTCGTCGCCCGAGTTGAGGTTCTTTATCTGTGCTTCAAAAGCGTCCAGCGTCACGCCCATGTCAGAGATGAACTGGAAGGGGTGTTCGGCGGGTGCCTTTTCGATGAGTTCGTGAATGCCTTTTTCGTTGTCCGCATAGAGTTCGTATGCGACGGTGATGTACTTGTGGGACGTCTGTTCCATTTTGTCTGAGATGTATGTATTTTCTTGATTTTGTTTTCTTTATCAGTCCAGTTCCAGCCCCAAGTCGTCCGCGAGGAGGGCGAAGGCGGGGTGGCGCTGTTTCATGTCCGCCAACTGCTCGCTGCGCGTGACGGGGCGCTTGTGGTCGTACTCCACCACCTCGAGTTTGAGCGCGATGTGGCTGTTGTGGAGGCGCTTTTGCAGAAATTCCGTCAGCGCCTTGCGGTGCGGCTCCATATAGGTGATGAGCTGCGCATTTTCGAGGGGAACAGTCACCACCCAGTCACTGCTGAACGTGGGATTCATGTTCTTCATGCGGTTGGCTATGGCGTTCTGTTCCTTCGGCAGGAGGGCGGCATAGCTGAACCACTGCTGTATGAGCGCATTCTGGTCGAAGGGTTTAGCCTCCTCTATCGGTGCTTCCGTGGCGCTCACATTTTCTTTCTGCGCTGTCTGCACCGCAGCGGCGCGACCCGTATGGATGGAGATGGTGCGGGGTTTCCACGGCTTGGCGTCGAAGGATACTGTCGGGCTCTCGCTTTTGACATAGGTCTTTGGCGAATCTGCCACGGTGGGCGACGCGGCGGGCGGGGTGGCAAATGAATTTTGACCGGCGCCGGGCGACGGGGCTGCGGGCGAAGCGGTCGGGTTCTGACCGGTACTTGCCGGCGTGGCGGCTGAAGCCGCGGGGCGACGCGGAGCAACCTGCTGTACGGGTGCTACTGGCGTCGAAAGGAAGATGGGTTTTAATCGCTTTATAGGGCCAAGCCCACTGCCTGCGGCATCGTCGCTACCCGCCTGCGCCACTTCTATGAGGGTGAGCTCCACGAGCAACCGCTTGTTGCTGCTCGTGCGGTAGTTGATGTCGCATGTATTGCAAAGTCTTAGAGCCTTGAACAGGAATTGCGGTTTGCAGCGCCGCGCCTGTTCCTTATAGCGCTCGCGCACAGAGGCGGACACTTCGAGAAGCGGCAACGTCTGTTCGTCGCGACTGACGAGCAAATCGCGGAAATGGGCTGCCAGACCGCTTACGAAATGGTTGGCGCCGAAGCCCTTTGAGAGAATTTCGTTGAGCAGGAGCATCGCGGCGGAGATATCCGGTTTGAGCAAGGCATCGGTCATCTTGAAGTAGTAGTCGTAGTCGAGTACGTTGAGGTCTTCGATGACTTTCTGGTAAGTGATGTTGCCCCCGGAATAGCTTGCCACCTGGTCGAAGATGGACATGGCGTCGCGCATACCGCCGTCGGCTTTGGCGGCTATTACGCCGAGCGCTTCCTCCTCGTAGGTGATGCCTTCCTTGTCTGCCACGTGCTTGAGGTGACCCACGATGTCCGCCACCTCCATACGGTTGAAGTCGTAAATCTGACAACGGCTCAGGATGGTGGGCAGAATCTTGTGCTTCTCGGTCGTGGCGAGGATGAAGAGCACGTGTGCGGGCGGTTCTTCGAGCGTCTTGAGGAAGGCGTTGAAGGCGGCCTGCGACAGCATGTGCACCTCGTCGATGATGAACACCTTGTAGCGGCCCACCTGCGGCGGCATCATCACCTGCTCGATGAGCGCACGGATGTCCTCCACCGAATTGTTGGAGGCGGCGTCGAGTTCATGGATGTTGTAGCTGCGACCCTCGTTGAAAGCCTTGCAACTCTCACACTCATTGCAGGCCTCCCCTTGCGCATTGGGGTGCAAGCAGTTGATGGTCTTGGCGAAAATGCGGGCACACGTCGTCTTGCCCACGCCGCGCGGCCCGCAGAAGAGGTAGGCGTGCGCCAGTTTCCCCGTTGCGATGGCATTCTTGAGCGTCGTGGTCAGCGCGTGCTGCCCCACGACGGAATCGAACGTCGTCGGGCGGTATTTTCGTGCCGATACGATATAGCTGTCCATTGGTTCTTCTTTGATTTCTTGCAAAGATACAATAATTAATTGAGAAGGCAGGGCATGGTGGGCAGATAATTGGGCGGCGGGGAAAATTTGTAGGGCTGAGGCCAATGACCGCCACCGCAAGCAGAATGACGGCAAAGCTCTGGGCGAACGACAACAGGGAGCAGTCCCACCAGTGTGAAGCACATCCCGATAGGCAACGAATAGGGCTTTGCCACAGACCGCCAAGAATTATCCTCCAAAAGCGGGCGGTTCAAACGGAAAGGGCAAACCCCTCAATGACAGTCTGCGGCAAAAGCACCAGCCGTCCACTATTTATTTGCACAAATATTTTGTCGCTGTGCATTAATATCGTACCTTTGCCGAAAATTTTACCAAGATAAAAGAAAAATGAGACAATTTCTACTCACTGCCGCCAGCCTGATGTTGGCCGCAACGACGGCACAGGCCGGAGGTTATCTGACGAACACGAACCAGAGCGTAAACTTTCTGCGCAACCCGGCGCGCGACGCGGTCATTGCCATCGACGGCGCGTACTCCAACCCCGCAGGCGTGGGCTTCATGACGGAAGGCTGGCACTTGGGCTTCAACATACAGAGCGCTTACCAGACGCGTACCGCCACGTCCTATTTCGGCTCGTCGGCATTCGCGCTCGGCACGGTGAATGGCGTAGCCAACAGCAGCGACGGCGTGAAGAAGTTCAAGGGTAATGCCAAAGCGCCCGTAATTCCCTCGATCGACCTCGCCCGCGTGGGCGAAAAGTGGTTCGCTTCGTTCCACTTCGGCATCACCGGTGGCGGCGGCAAGTGCAATTTCGACGACGGTCTCGGCTCGTTCGAGAGTCAGGTCGCCATGGTGCCCGTCCTAATCAGCGCGCTCGCCCCGGGAGCGGTGACCGGCTACACGATGGACACCTATATGCAGGGACGCCAATATTATTATGGCGGCCAGTTCGGCGCGGGCTACAAGTTTACGCCCAATCTCAACGTCAGCGTGGGCGGTCGCGTGGTCTATGCCGACTGTAACTACTACGGCTACGTCCGCAACATCGGCGTGGTGACGGCGAGCGGCGCCACAATGAGCGCAAGCGACTTCTTCACAAGTCAGAACATGCCCCACTTCGCCAGTGTGGTTGCCGACAAGGAACTCAACTGCGACCAAACGGGCTGGGGCTTCACGCCGATTATCAGTGTGGACTACAAGACTGGCAACTGGAACTTGGCCGCCCGCTACGAGTTCAAGACGCGCCTCCGACTGAAGAACCGCAGCGGCGAAAACACTAGCGGCCTTGACGAATATGACGACGGCAAGAAGATTGCAGCCGACATCCCCGCCATCCTTACGCTCGGCGCCGAGTACAAAATCATCGAAAGTCTGCGTGCTAGTATGGGCTTCCACTACTATTTCGACAAGCAAGCGACTCAGCACAACCACCGCGAGGAACACCTCAAAAGCGGCACGTGGGAAGTGCTGGCTGGTATGGAGTACGACATCAACAAGCGCTGGACGGTGAGTGCCGGTTGGCAGTCCACCAACTACGGACTGGGCGAGAACAGCGAATTTCTCTCCGACATGAGTTTCGTCACCAGGTCAAATTCCATCGGTCTCGGTGCCAGCTTCCGCATCAAGGAAAAGGTGAAGCTCAACGTGGCTTACTTCAAGACCTTCTACAAACACTATCAGAAGAACATGTCGGACTACGACAACCTCCGCTCCACCTTCACCAACATGCTCACGCCGCTCAGCGAACAGCTCCAGTCGGCTGCTACACAATATGCCGCCATCATCAGCAGCGACAACTACACCGACACGCAAAAGGCTGTGGCTGCCGAGCAGTTGGCTATTATCCAAGGCGAAGCCGGCGCGCTGTCAACAATTTCCTCCAGCCTTTCAGGCTACAGCACAGCCGGCTACGACCAATTCCACCGCACGAACGACGTGTTCGGCATCGGTATCGAAGTGGACTTCTAACTCCTCCGAAACATCAGCCCGCAGTCGGTCAGTTGGCCGACACCACGTCGGGTCCTTCTACGCCTCTGTCCACCTGGACGGGGGCGTTTTTCATTTCTATGAGGCGCACCTCGGTGTTCTCCATGCGTGGCACGTCGCGGAGAGTCAGACCGCCATGCACTGCCTGAATGCAGCGCGCATAGAGTCCGTGGGTGACAACGAGCACACGTTGACCCGCGTAGTTGTCCCACGCGAAGCGGAGAAAACGCCCTGCGCGCTCAAACATCGCCTCCAAGCTCTCCACGTCGGCAGGGAATTGGTCCACTCGCGCCTGCTTGTAGGGGCAACCAGTCAGTCCGCCCCAGTCGCGCTCGCGCAAAAGCGGCGTCAGCGTCAAGGGCAGATGCAGCCCTTCGTTGAGGATTTCGGCGGTATCAGCAGCACGTTTCAAGTCGCTCGAGAGGATGGCGTCGAAATGCGACGGCGTCAGCGATTCTCGCAGCGCCGCCACTTGTTTGCGGCCGCGCGCCGTGAGCGTTCCGGGCAAGTGCCCTTGCAGGATGCCAGCCACATTCTCCTCGGTCTCGCCGTGGCGCACAAGATAAAGTCGGGTCAGAAGTTGTGTCATACAGAAAAAGCAAGAAATAAAAAAGGAGGAACATCTTTTACGACGTTCCTCCGCAATTTTGGGTGCTTAGTGGGATTCGAACCCACGACATTCAGAACCACAATCTGACGCTCTAACCAACTGAACTATAAGCACCATGTCGGCTTCCTTTTCAAAAGCGATGCAAAGGTACAACTTTTTTCTATAACTGCAAAATTTTCGCACTCTATTTTTCATCCTCTGCCCGATTTTAGGCGCGAGTTTTAAGGGAGCACACTCGCGGGCAGGCGAATGAGACGGATACAAACAAAAAGCCGGGGCAGGCGAGCTGTGTGCTCTACCTGCCCTGACTCTGTTTCGGGTTGAGCCAACTGAAGGACTCTGAAAATTAGCGACCGAGCTTTTCGTTGAGCTTAGAAGCGGCGTTGCCGACGGCTTCAGAAGCCTTTTCAGCGGCAGTCGTCTTGGCTTTGTCAACTGCGTCGTTGGCAGCCTCCGTAGCCTTTTCCTTGGCATTCTCCACGCCCTTGTTTACTGCTTCCTTGGCAGCATCCTTGGCAGAACTTGCAGCCGAACTGGCCTCAGCGGGCAGGTCTGCGGCCTTGTCGCCAGCGGCAGAAACGCGGGTCTTAGCCGTCTCGTAAGCAGAAGCGGCGGTAGACTTGATGTTGTCGGGCAACGTGCCAGCCTTGTCAAGGGCATCGGCAACCGTGGTGGAGCCGTCAACCTTCACCTTTGCCAGTTTGGCGCTGTTCTCGGACTTGTACTGCTGCAACTTCTGTGCATAGGCGTAAGCAGCGGCGGGCTTGTTGTTTTCGGCCAGTTCCTTTACGCGGTTCTGTGCCTTGGTGATGAGTTTGCCAACGGCAGTCGTGTTGCCGGAGGCGATGGACGACTCCAGTTCTTCGAGGACTGCAGTGGCAGATTCTTCTTCCTCAGCCACTTCTTCAGCCGTTTCTTCAGTAGCAGCAACAGCGGTGCTGTCGGTCGTGGTTTCTTCTGTCTCGGAAGTGGTTTCCTGAGAACTGTTACCGCAGGCGGACAATGCGAGTGCGCCTGCAAACAAAGCTAATGTCGTGATACGTTTCATTTGTTTTTTTGGTTTTAGTTGTAAAAGTATTGGTTATTTGCCTAGATTGTCATTGAGGAAATTGCAGAGGCGGGTGAACAGGTGATAGCGCGTGTTGCCACCGTAGATGTTGTGGTTGCGGTTGGTGTAGACCTGCATGTCAAACTGCTTGTCGGCCTGCACGAGGGCTTCGCTCATCTCGACGGCGTTGCGGTAGTGGACGTTGTCGTCGGCGGTACCGTGGATGAGGAGCAGACTACCGCTCAGGTTGGCGGCGCGCTCCATGGGGTTGATGGCGTAGCCCGAAGCGTTCTCCTGCGGCGTGCGCATGTAGCGTTCGGTGTAGACCGTGTCGTAATACTTCCAGTTGCTGGGAGCGGCGACGGCGACACCAGCCTTGAAGACGGGACGGCCTTCGGTCATGGACATCAGCGTATTGAAACCGCCGAAGCTCCAGCCCCAAATGGCGATGTTGGACTTGTCGACGTAGGGGAGCGTGCCGAGGTAGATGGCGGTCTCGACCTGGTCTTTGGCCTCGAGTTCGCCAAGGCGCAGGTAGGTACACTTCTCGAAATCGGCGCCACGACCGCCCGTGCCGCGTCCGTCTACGCAGACGCTCACGTAGCCCTGCTGCGCCAAATAGCTCTCGAAGATGCCGCCGGCACCGTAGAAGCCGATGCCCCACGAGTCGGTGACTTCCTGCGAACTGGGGCCGCTGTACTGGAACATGACGACGGGGTATTTCTTATTGGGGTCGAAGTCGCGCGGCTTGAGCATCCAACCATTGAGCGTGACGCCCTCGGAGGTGGTGAAGGTGAAGAACTCCTTCTTGCCAAGCACGGGCTCAGCCGCGGCCTTAAGGTTGGCATTGTCGAGCAACGTAGTAAGCAGTTTGCCGTTGGCGTCGCGAAGCGTGGTGACGGGGGGCTGCTGGGCAGAACTGTAGACATTCATGAAATACTTCATCGAACCAGAGAAGGTGGCGGAGTTTGTGCCCACTTCGGTGGAGAGTTTCTTGACCTTGCCCTTCTTGTCCGCCACATAGACTGCGCTGCGCAGGGGACTTTCTTCGTTGCTGGCGTAATAGAAACGGCCGGTGGCGGCGTCATAGCCGTAGAAGTCCGTCACTTCGAAATTGCCGCTCGTGACTTGACGCTCCATCTGCCCGCTGAGGTTGTACCAATAGAGGTGCTGATAGCCGGAGCGCTCGGAGAGCAGGGAGAAGTGGCCGTCGTAGAACTTCATTTGCGTATAGGCGGCTTCGCGGATATACTTGTCGTTGGTTTCGCGCACCACCAGCTTGCACACGGTGGAGCGGGGATTGGCCATGTAGATGTCCATGCGGTCCTGATGGCGGTTGAGGGTAATGACTGCCAGTTTTTCGGGGTCGCTGGTGAACTTGATGCGGGGCACGTAGCCGTCGCTGTCCATGGGCAACTCGAGGGTGCGGGTGACGCGGTTCTTGATGTCGAACGTCATGACGCTGACGTCAGAGTTCTTCGCACCTGCCACGGGATATTTGTAGGAGTACTCGCCGGGGTATTCGTCGTTGGCGGTGCGGGTGGGATAGGCACCCTTAAACATTTGCATGTGGTAGATGGGCACTTGGCTCTCGTCGTAGCGCACCCATGCCAGCATTTTGGAGTCGGCGGAGAAGTCGAAGGAGCGGTTGGTGGAAAATTCTTCCTCGTTGACCCAATCGGGGATGCCGTTGAGCACCTCGTTGAACTTGCCGTCCTTGGTCACCTGCGTTTCGGCGTTGCCGAAGAGGAGTTTGACGAGGAACAGGTTGTTGTCGCGGGCGAAGGCAATGACATTGCCATCGGGCGAGAAGAGGGGCACCTGCTGCGGGCCACCTTCCGAAAGCGGTTCGAGCTTGTTGTTCTGGATGTCATATATATAATATACGGCAGTGAACGAACGGCGGTAGATGCTCTTCGTTTCCGTCTGGATGAGGATGCGACGCTCGTCGGGTGACATGATGTAGCCATCGATGCCGTTCAGTTTCACGTCACCGCGCGCCGTGGTCACGTCAAAAAGCACGCCCACTTCCTCGCCGTTCTTGAACGAGCGGCGGATGATGCGTTTGCGGTCGGGCGACAGCTGCGAATAGGTGTCGCCGTCGTTCATCGGGTTCACACCATAGATGTGTTCGGCGGAGTAGGCGCCGTTGACAATGTCCCTCAACTGGATTTCATTCCCGCCTTGTGCCACGGAAGGCACACTGCCCACACTCATCAACAGACAAGCGACCATTACAATATACTTCTTCATAATTTTGTTTTATATCAAAATCTCAAATAGGTTATTAGTTTCAGTTGCCAAAGTTCTCCTGGGCGTTAGTATCCTGCTGCGTATCGCGCACGATGCTGTAGACGCCGCCAGCGGCGGGAATCTCGATGGTGAAGGCTGGGCCTTCGCCCGTTCCGGGCAGACCGATTTGGGCGGCCAGGCAGACCTTACCTTTGTCGGATTTGTCCTCGTCGTAGGCCATGCCGAGAAGTACGGAGCTGGAGTCGGCGGCGGTGAGATAGTCCTCGAAGGCTTCCTTCGTAAAGGTTTTGGAGAAGAACTCCGCGCCGTCGCGGGTGATATGTACCGACACGCTGTTGTCGTAATACTCCTGGTCAAACTCGTCGGTGACCGTCTTGGAGGTCTCGTCCGCCGTGCGCTTGATGGTTATGGCATACGCCCTGTTGCCGAGCGTATCTGCATAGTGGCGAGTGAGGTCGTCGTCGGCAGGCAGAGGGCCGGTGACGACAACGGTCGTGGTGGAATCCTGCACGGTTTGGGCAGGCTTTTCGCCGCCACAAGAGGTCAGCGTCAACCCTGCGACACCGACAGCGAGAAGCATGATTTTCTTCATTCTGTACAATTAGGGTTTGTGAATTTGGGTACAAAATAACAAAAAGCTAAGCGAACTGGCAAAGAAAAGCTTTCACTTTATTGCCAAAGCAAGGTTTTTTATGTATTTTTGCCGCGTGCGTCCCTACGCCTGAACTATTTATATCGACAAAACTTCTGACTTAGACCACAATGTTCCACTCCACCCTTATATTTCGCCTGCCCGGCAAACTGTTACTGACGCTGTGTGCCACGATTCTCCTGCTCGGGAGCTGTTCTTCGGACGACGACGGAACACTGGCGGACAACAGCATACAGCGTACCGTACTTATATATATGGCGGCGCAGAACTCGCTCGGTTCCCAAAAGTTCCAAGTAAAAGACTCCACCGAAATCATGAAAGGGAAGTCGTACATCAGCAGCAACAACTGCCTCCTGTATTTCATTGACGACGACAAGAATCCGCGCATCTATCGCATCACGAGCAGTTCGGCTTCGCCCATTCTCGTGAAGAGCTG
Source organism: Bacteroidales bacterium (assembly GCA_030531095.1). Taxonomy (GTDB): domain Bacteria; phylum Bacteroidota; class Bacteroidia; order Bacteroidales; family Bacteroidaceae; genus Alloprevotella. The sequence goes on along the minus strand of JAUNOO010000007.1, from coordinate 21,200 downwards.
GGACCAGGACGAGAACTCCACTTCACCCGACTTCTTCCGCGAAGTCCTGACGTGGATGAAGGAAAATTACGAGGCAAAGGAATATGGTCTGGTATTGTGGTCGCACGGCAACGGTTGGCTGCCTGCTACAAATACCGACTACACAGCCACGGCGGCGCAGAAGAAGACATCGACAATCAGTCCCGCCTCTTTCGGCATTGACGACGGCGAAGACTTTGGCGACGACTCGGGCACCGAGATGGACATCGACGACATGGCGACGGCAATTGCCGAATCGGGAATTCACCCCAAATACATCTTCTTCGACGCCTGCCTGATGCAATGCCTCGAAGTGGACTACGCGCTGAAGGACGTGACCGACTACATCGTGGCATCGCCCATCTCGACGAGTGCTGCGGGGGCAAACTATACGCACCAACTTCAAAGCGGATTTTTCGAAGACGCCCCGTCGGCAATTGCCGAAATGTATGCGGCCGACGTCTCAGACAGGACGCAGGCAAGCGACTATTCAGACTGGGGCATCGTGATTTCTACGGTGCAGACTGACAAGCTCCAGGCTGTGGCAGACGCACTGGCCGATGCCCTGCCCTACTCTTCGCTGATAGACAAGGCTTCGCCCGATATGTCGGGTGTGACAAACTATTTAGCCTACGCCTCCTATTTTCTTTACCGCCCACACTTCTATGACGCAGCGGAAGCGTTGCGCAAAGTGATTCCTACTGACTATCAGACGGCTGTGCTTGAGGCCTTGGACGAGGCTGTCGTCTACAAGGCTGCTACGACGAGGTTCTGGATTGGACCGGGCAACTGGACTTTCCAAAATGTGAACACCAACACCTACAGCGGTATCAGCATGTTCATTCCGCAGAACATCTACACGCGAAACGCCTCGCTGAGCTACTACGGCGACCACAACGAGAGCTTCAAGTCGACGAGTTGGTACACTGCCGCAGGCTGGGCGCAGACGGGCTGGTAAGCCTGGCGGGCATCTGGTACAGAAAGGCTGTGCGTCCCCCGATTTTTCCTTTCACTCAAAAGCAAGAACAACCCCATCACAATCATCGCCAAATGAAAAAAGGCTTTAGATTCCGCCACATCCTCGCTATGGTCTGGAAGCACAAATACTTTTGGACCATTGCCATATTTGTTGTTGTCGTCGGCTTCCTGGACGAGAACAGTTTCTGGAACAAATACAAACTGCGCGAAGAAAACGACCAAACGGCTGAGGAGATTAAGAAATATGAGGACAAGTACCACCACGACGAACTCAAACTCAAGCAATTGAAGTCCGACCCGCAGGCGCTCATCCGCGTAGCCCGAGAAGACCATCAGATGAAGTCGCCCGACGAGGACGTCTACTACATCACCTACGCCGATTCTGCCGAGAGCGCAGCCGGAGAGTAGTTCCTATTTTTCTGATTTCCAAACACCATCCACGCCCAAATCCCAACGGGCAACTACATTTCCATGCACCAGCTCAACAAACTGCAAACCATCATCTACAACGCCGGAGGCATCATCCTGCTCATCGGCGCCATGCTCCCCATGTTCCTTTCCGACGCCACTGTCGCACCCTACGTCTACAGCGTCGGCGCCCTCATGTTCTGCGCCATGCAGTTTCTCCAGCGCTACGAAGGACAAAACATCACCATCCGCCGCCTGCGCCGCCAGCAGATACTTGGCGCAATAGCCCTTTTGGCGACCGGCGGCCTGATGTTCTGCTCGCTCTACGGCGTGTCGCCCTTCGACGGTCCCGAGTGGCAGATGGTGCTCGCGATAGGTGCTGTGCTCGAGGTTTACACGGCTTTCAGAATTCCCGCCGAACTCAACAAAGAGCAGCACTAACGCCCGCTCTGGCAGGGTGAACAGGCACTTTTTGCATCGTTCTGATTTTACGTTTGTTAGGGACTGGAAGCCCCAAAGTACAAAAAAAATTTATTTCAATCTTTCTAACATTCCGCGCTTGCTGATTTCAGAAAGAACGTCGTATATTTGTCCCTACTTTCAGAGAGGGAAATATACAAAATGAAAAGGCTTGTATACATAACACTCATACTGGCTACGCTGACTTCGTGTGCGGAGCAGTGCAACATTGCGGGCAACTCCAGCGTTGGGAGTCTTGACGGCAAAATGTTGTATCTGCGTGTTTCGCACGACGGATTGACATCGAGCAGCGTCGATTCGTGCGAGGTCATCCATGGACGTTTCAGCTTCTTCAGCAACATAGATTCCATCATCGTCGCCCAGCTCTACATGGGCAACGAAAGCCTCATGCCCGTGGTGCTTGAGAACGGCGACCTCAACGTCGAAGTCGACCACGTCTGGCAGCGCGTGAGCGGCGGACCGCTCAACGAACGGCTCTACAAGTTCATGCAGAAGAAGAACCGCATCGAGAATATGCAGTGGGAGCTCGACCAGAAATGTATGCGCATGATGCACGAGGGTCATTCGCCCGAAGACATCCGCCGCGTCATCGCCCCCAAGGCGACCAAACTCGCCAAGGAACTGGAAAATCTGGAAGTCCGTTTCATCAAGGAGAATTACGAAAATCCGTTAGGCCCGGGCTGCTTCATGTGGCTCTTCAGCCAATACCCGCTCCCCATCATGACCGAACAGATAGAGCGCATCGTCAAAGACGCCCCACAGCGTTTCCTCTGCGACCCGTTTGTGAACAACTATCTGCGCCGCGCGAACATCAATTCGCAGGGCATGGAAATGAACGGCGAAACACCTGCACACACAATTCCCATCAATAACTAAGCGAAATACGACTATCATATTTACAGACAGCAAGTTGTAAATATCTCTCGTTTCTCTAAAAATCTTTTCATAATTTATATCGTTACCCCTGCACCATATCTGTGAAGACCCCGTGCAGGGGATTTTTATGCCCCCTGTCCAGAGAGAATCCAACCTACACCTGTGCTTTTAAAAATTATCCCTGTGATAATTCAAATTAGTCCTGT
>JAUNOO010000007.1:0-18224 GCA_030531095.1 Bacteroidales bacterium | reverse complement strand
AAGTTGTCAAAAGCTCAGGACTAATTTTCAAAAGCTCAGGACTAAGTTCTGAAACCGCAAACCAAATCTGGACACAAAGACGCAATGTCTTGAAATTCATTTGTTTTCAAACAAAGAGCCGCGCCAAAACTTGCGTTTCGGCACGGCTCTCAAAAGATTTATCAGTTTCCTCTGTCAGGAAATGGCAGAGGTTTAGTTGTTCTCCGGACGGAGTTTGCGAACGGTTTCACCCGTGCGCCACATTTCGCTCTCGCGGAGCGCCTTCAGTTCGGCTTCGAGCTTCTCGCGATAGTCGGGCTTAGAGTTGCTGTCGATGGAAATCTGAGCCTCGTTGCCAGTGGCTACGCTCTGATAGAGCTTCTGTACGACGGGCTTGATGGCATCGTGGAACGGACCCATCCAGTCGAGGGCACCACGCTGTGCGGTCGTGGAGCAGTTGGCATACATCCAGTCCATACCGTTCTTGCCGACCATAGGCAGCAGGGACTGCGTGAACTCTTCGATGGTCTCGTTGAAGGCCTCAGAAGGCGTGTGGCCGTTCTCGCGGAGCACTTCGTACTGAGCCAGGAAGAGGCCCTGAACAGCGCCCATCAACGAACCGCGTTCACCGGTGAGGTCGCTCGTAGCTTCGCGCTTGAACGTCGTTTCAAAGAGGTAACCTGAACCTACGCCTACACCGAATGCAAGCACCTTCTCGAGGGCCTTGCCGGAGTAGTCCTGATAGATAGCATAGGAAGAGTTGAGACCGCGACCTTCGAGGAACATGGTGCGGAGAGACGTACCGGAGCCCTTAGGAGCTACCATGATGACGTCGATGTCGGCGGGAGGCACAACACCCGTGCGGTCGCTCCAAGTGATGGCGAAGCCGTGGGAGAAATAGAGCGTCTTGCCCGTCGTGAGATAAGGCTTGATGGTAGGCCAGAGCTGCATCTGGGCAGCGTCGGAAAGGAGCATGCAGACGATGGTACCCTTCTCGGCAGCTTCTTCAATGCTGAAGAGCGTTTCGCCGGGAACCCAACCGTCGGCTACGGCCTTATCGTAAGTCTTGCCCTTGCGCTGACCAACAATCACGTTGAAACCGTTGTCGCGCAGGTTGCAAGCCTGTCCGGGACCCTGCACACCATAACCGAGCACGGCAATGGTTTCGTTCTTCAGCACTTCGCGTGCCTTTTCCAATGGGAACTCTTCGCGTGTCATTACTTCTTCGATGACACCACCAAAATTCAATTTTGCCATTTTACTTTAGTTTTTAAAAGTTGGTATTTTCGTTTGTTCTTTTGATTATCCAAATGTGATGGCGGCTTTCACCACGGTTACGCCGCCCTCTTTCTGTATCTCGACGAGGTGCGTGCCGTTGCCCGCATCTGTCGTGTAGATTTTCAACACATCGCCGCAATAACTCTCGGCACTGTACGCCACTTCTATGCGGCGGACGGGTGTGGCGTCGTAGAGCGACTTTGGGAACAGATCGAGCATCATCTCGATGTAGCGGATGGAATTAACGTGCCCGTTGATGTCGAGGTCACTGTAGTAGGCCTGCAAAGTGCGTGCAGGCTCCCCGTCCGTTTTGAGGCGGATGCGCCCTGCCCCCTTGATGGGCACGTCGCGGTCGATGAGAAATCTGACGAAACCATCGTCGGGCAGCGTGCTCAGTTCCATAGGCTGGCGACTCTGCACGTCAATCAGTGCCCAAGTGCTGTGCGCGAAACCATAGGCGCGGCCGTCATTGCCTGTGATGGCATAGAGACGGTCGGTGAATTGGCGATAGATGCGCGACACCCATGTCTCGATGGTATAGGCCTCGTTCGTGCGCGGCATTTCTTCGAGTTCCACGACGAGCCGAGACAGCACCCAGACGTGGTGAGCCTCCTGCATGTCGTCGTAGCCGAAGCCACACATTCCGGCGTGCAGACTGGCGCAGCGCAACAGTTGGTTGCCCAGGAAGCGCCACGACAGGCGTCCCGTGTAGTCCTCCGAGAACGGCTCCACCACGAAGGGGAACGCGCCGCCCCGTGCATCGCCCTTGAGATAGAGGTGGGCGCTGGGGTTCGAAAGACACTGGTCAGTCATGATTTCCGGTTTTTGGCGTGATTACTGACGGCACTGCTCACGATACTCCGCCTCGCGCAGTTCGAGGAACTCGCTGAGCTGTTCGCGGCGGCTCTTCGTCACGGCGATGACGCCCGAGCTGACAAACTGAAGGAGGCAGTCGAACGACTTGAGTTTGTGGTAGAGTGTCATGATGCTCTCTGGCAGACCTTCCAGGCAGACGATGGAATAGGTGGCATTTACCTCCACAATCTTGCTGTCGTGGAAGCGGATAGCCTTTGATATTTCCTTGTTCTCCAGCAACTTCGAGGTGGCAATCTTATAGAGAGCCTGCTCCATAACGTAAATGTCGTCGGAGGTGAAGTATTGTGCCTGGATGACGTCGATTTTCTTCTCAATCTGCTTCGTGACGGTGCGGATGGTCGGCTCGTCAGAGTAGCAGGTGATGGTGTAGCGGTGGACGTGCTCCAGACCCGACGGCGACACATTGAGACTCTCGATGTTGAGCTGTCGGCGGGTAAACACGTTGGTCACCTGATTGAGCACGCCGGCCAAGTTCTCCGAAAAGATGATGATGGTGTAGAGCGTCTTGCCGGTATTGTCCGCGCCACTGGGCTGCAGCACCGAGATGGGCGGCTGTGGCATTGCGGTATTGGATATGTTGTCCTTGTTCATGTTGTCTTGATTGGGAAAAGCGGAGTGCAGGCGTCGGCTTCAAGCCGTGCCCACACCAGCGCGTGGTTAAATCGTTAATAACATATCGTCTACGTCATGGCCGGGGCAGCACATTGGCAGTACGTTGTCCTCCTCCATAACGGCCGCCTGCAACAGGAATGCGCCGGGTGTGGCAAGCATTTCGGCAATGGCGCCGTCGAGGTCGGCACGTTCCACGACGGTGCGCGACGGGATGTTGTAGGCTTCGGCAATTTTCTCGTAGTCGGGGTTCATCATCGGCGTGAACGAGTAGCGGTGGCGGAAGAAAAGGGCCTGCCACTGGCGCACGTTGCCCAGATAGTTGTTGTTGAGCAGAATAATCTTGACGGGCGAGCCCTGTTCCATAATGGTGCCGAACTCCTCAAGCGTCATCTGCATGCCGCCGTCGCCCACAAAGAGGCAGACAGTGCGGTCGGGCGCACCGAAGGTAGCGCCGATGGCAGCGGGCAGGCCGTAGCCCATTGTGCCCATACCGCCGGAGGTGGCAATGCTGCGCTCGCGGGTGAACTTGAAGTAGCGGGCGGCGAACATCTGGTTCTGCCCCACGTCGGTCACGAGGACAGCCTCGTTGTTGGTCTTTTCGGTGACGCGGCGCACCACCTCAGCCATTCTCAACGGCCCTTCCTGCGGATTCACCTGCGGTTCGATGACCACGCGCTTCTCCTCTTCGTCGTAAACGCGGAAGCTGTCGCGCCATGCCTTGTGCTCGCGCTTCTCGAGGAGCGCGGTGAGGGCAGGCAGCGTCGTCTTGCAGTCGCCAAGCACAGCCACGTCTACTTTGACGTTCTTATTGATTTCGGAGGGGTCGATGTCGAAATGAATTTTCTTGGCCTGTGTGGCATAGGTCGAAAGTTTGCCCGTAATGCGGTCGTCGAAGCGCATACCTACTGCGATGAGAAGGTCGCACTTTTGCGTGTTCTTGTTGGCACCCAGACTGCCGTGCATGCCCAACATACCCACATTGAGGGGATGGTCGGAAGCCAAAGCCGAGAGGCCCAAAAGCGTGCAGCCTGCAGGCGCACCGGCTTTCTCAATCATGGCCTTCAGTTCGGCCTGCGCGCCACCGAGTTCGACGCCTTGACCCACCAAAACCAACGGACGCTCAGCGGCGTTGATGAGTTTGGCGGCTTCTTCAAGACTTGCAGGGGCGGTCTGCGGCACGGGCACATAACTGCGTATGAACTCTACCTTGGCGGGCTTGTATTCTGCCAGTTCGGTCTGGGCGTTGCGTGCAAAGTCGAGCACAACGGGACCGGGGCGGCCGCTCTTGGCGATATAGAACGCGCGGCTCACAGCCCAAGCCACGTCCTTTGCCGAACGAATCTGGTACGCCCACTTACAGATAGGCTGCGTGATGTCTACGACGTCGCACTCTTGGAAGGCGTCCGAGCCGAGCATCTGTGCGCCCACCTGACCGGTAATGACCACAATGGGTGTGCTGTCCATCATGGCGTCGGCAATACCCGTAATGGTGTTTGTGGCACCCGGGCCGCTTGTCACCACACACACACCGACTCGACCGCTCACTCGGGCATAGCCCTCGGCGGCATGGGTAGCAGCCTGTTCGTGGCGTACAAGGATGTGATTCAACTGCTGGCGGTAATCGTAGAGCGCGTCGTAGACGGGCATAATGGCACCGCCAGGATAACCGAAGAGCGTCTCGACGCCCTCGTTGACAAGCGAACGCATCAGGATTTCGGCACCCGTGATGGGTGCCGCGTGCTGGGCGCCGGCTTCTGAGTTCGCCGCATTGGCGGTTGGTTGGTTATTTTTGAGTTCTGGCATGGTGTAGTTGACTTAATAAATATAGGTGTGTAAGACTTGAATATGAGCGCCGGGGCACTTCCGTCTGCGTAGAAGTTCCCGCGCTTATAGAGAAAGGCTCGCGCGGACTTAGTCCACCATTCTGACACCGCCCTTGTCGGCGCTCGACACCATCGAGGCGTAGGCGCGAAGGGCTTTCGAAACCGTCCGCTGACGCTGCAAGGGGCGCATGGGACGCGCTGCCAGTTCTTCGTCAGAGAGGCAGACGCGGATGGAGCGGTTTGGGATGTCTATTTCGATGATGTCGCCGTCCACAATCTTGCCGACGTTGCCGCCTGCTGCGGCCTCGGGCGAAATGTGTCCGATGCTCAAGCCCGAAGTACCGCCCGAGAAGCGGCCGTCTGTGATGAGCGCACAAGCCTTGCCGAGATGGCGGCTCTTGATGTAGGACGTGGGGTAGAGCATTTCCTGCATACCCGGTCCGCCCTTGGGACCTTCGTGGGTGATGACGACCACGTCGCCGGCCACGACTTTGCCGTTGAGGATGCCCTCGCAGGCCTCGTCCTGTGAATCAAACACTTTGGCGGGGCCCTTGAAGTACCAGACCGACTCGTCCACGCCGGCGGTTTTGACGACACACCCGTCGAGGGCGATGTTGCCGAAGAGTACGGCGAGGCCGCCGTCCTTCGAGTAGGCATGGGCTATGTCGCGGATGCAGCCGTCGGCACGGTCGGTGTCGAGGCTTTCCCACTGTGCGTCCTGCGAACCCATCTTGATATTGAAGTGTCCGCCCGGGGCGCTATGGTAGATGCGGTCGGCCTCAGGGTCGATGGTCGCACCTGTGATACTATATTTCTCGATGTCCTCGCCGAGCGTCGTGCCGTTCACGCGCTTTGCGGAGAGGTCGAGGAGGTCGCCCTTCTTCAGTTCGCCCAGAATACCCATGATGCCACCGGCGCGGTTGCATTCCTGGATAGAGAAGCGCTGCGTGTTGGGCGCGAGTTTGCAAAGACAAGGCACGTGGCGGCTCAGCGTGTCGATGTCCGACATCTTGAAGTCCACGCCAGCCTCGTTGGCCACGGCGAGAAGGTGGAGCACGGTGTTCGTCGAACCGCCCATCGCGATGTCGAGCGTCATGGCGTTCAGGAAAGCCTGACGGGTGGCGATGCTCAGCGGCAGGACGCTCTCGTCGCCCTCCTCATAATATTTATAGGCGTTACGCACAATCAGTTTGGCGGCATCCTCGAAGAGGCGGCGGCGGTTGGCATGGGTTGCCAGAATCGTACCGTTGCCCGGCAGCGAAAGACCCAGCGCCTCCGTGAGGCAGTTCATCGAGTTGGCGGTAAACATACCCGAGCACGAGCCGCAACCCGGGCAGGCACGGTTCTCAATCTCAGCCAGTTCTTCATCCGACACCGACGTATCGGCACCCTTAATCATGGCCGAAATGAGGTCTACGTTCTCGCCCTTCCATTTGCCAGCCTCCATCGGGCCTCCGCTCACGAAGACCGTCGGGATATTGAGACGCATGGCAGCCATGAGCATGCCCGGCGTAATTTTGTCACAGTTGGAGATGCACACCAGCGCGTCTGCCTTGTGCGCATTGACCATATATTCCACCGAGTCGGCGATGATGTCGCGCGAGGGCAGGGAGTAGAGCATGCCGTCGTGTCCCATGGCAATGCCGTCGTCGATGGCAATCGTGTTGAACTCAGCCGCATAGCAGCCCAACTTTTCAATTTCGTGTTTGACAAGCTGACCCACCTCGTGCAGGTGCGTGTGTCCCGGCACGAACTGCGTAAATGAGTTGGCTATAGCTATAATAGGCTTTCCAAATTGCTCACGCTTCATACCGTTAGCGACCCACAGCGCTCGGGCGCCCGCCATTCTCCGGCCTTCTGTACTGAAGGCACTGCGTAATGTATGCTTCATGTCAATACTAAAATTTTGACCGACATCACTGCCGGCCGTTTTTAGGAATTGCAAATGTAGATATTATTTGTCAGACTGCCAACAAATTGCTCCAAAAAAGGTTTATTTTCAACCACGTTTTCTCTTTTTCAAACACCAATGGCACAGCCAAAAACATCAACTTTGTAACCTCCATAAAGCAAAAAAGTCGTACTTTTGTGTTTCAGAAGGACAAATATTTTCCGCGCCGCCACATAAACAATTGGCGCTCAGAAGACACCGCAGGGCGGCGGGACACACTGCGTCCGGCCCTTTCATATATAAAATATGTACCTTATGGAAAATGATAAAAAAGAATTCAAGAAGTACTACACCGACGAAGACCTGCTTGAAATAAAGGCCTGGTACGACCGCCACGAAGCCGATATTCCCGAAACCCTGCAACTCAACGCCGCCACCTTCTACAAAGACTTACGTGGTACGGTGGAGTCCTACTTTATGGTCTACGAGACGCACGGCCTCAACCCGGCGCTCAGCGGCCACTACTATCAGCTCTACCTCATCCGCAATAAGCTGAGAGAAATGGGCGTCGTGAACGATTGAGTCCACTTATTTCCCGCCCCCGACCACAAAAAGTATTTGTGCGGTCAGAAATATTTCAACTTTTACCCCTGATTTCAAAGCCCTATCCAGAGTTTCAATTTGGACTTTCAAAACCTTGTTTAGAACTGTTGAAAACTAGTCCTGAGCTTTTTCAACTTAGTCCAGGGCTTTTGACTACTTAGTCCTGAGCTTTTTTAGCATTAGCTCAGGACTAATTTTCGATAGCTCAGGACTAATTCACAATAGCCCTGGACTATTTTCCGAAAGTTTTGGCGAAAGTCTAAAAAACTATCTGATTTGTGATTTATCCTCCCCTCTCAACCCGTTCATTTTCAAACTCGAGCTTGCAGTTTTTCCGAAAAATCGCCCGAATTGGGTTAAAAACGCCCTCAAATTGGTTGGTTCGGCCGAAAAGTCGTAACTTTGCATGCTGAAAATCTGTGGTTTGCGCAAAACTCAGACCTACGCGACCACCAAATTTGGCAATCACTGCATGAAGAAACTTAACAATGGCCCGGTGCGGACGTGTCTGTTCCTCGGCCTATTGCTCCTCTCGCTGCTTATCCTCAGGGCGTTGCCACCAATGACGGTGGGCGATTACGAGGTGAAGCTCGTGGACATCCTGTCGGACCTCCAGACCGAAAACGAATCGGAAACACCTGCCGCAGTGGCTCAACACGTAGCGGCAATACAAAATAAACAGGCGACCAAACGCGACTCTTGCCCCGAGGGCATGACCTGCGTGGAGGATTACGCCGACTCTACAGGCCACGGCATGGCGCCGTTCTATGAGGCGCTGTCACGCCGCGCCGAACTGGGACGCCCCGTGAGGGTGGCCTACTTTGGCGATTCGTTCATCGAGGGCGACATTCTCACTGCCGACCTCCGCGCTATGCTCCAGAAGCGCTTCGGCGGTTGCGGCGTGGGCTTCGTGGACATCGCTTCGCCCTTCATCAAGTTGCGCCCCACCGTGCACCACAAGGCTGAGGGCTGGACCGACCACAACGTGCTCGAAAAGTCGGGCTGCGACCATTCGCGACTGGGCATAACCGGCCGCTACGCCGTCAGCGGCGAGGGAGCGACGGTGAACTACCGCGGCGTGAAGGACTACGAGCGTCTGGACACGTTCGAGGTGGCGACGCTCTACCTCAGTTCGTCCAGCGGCGGACGAGTGGACGTCAGCGTGAACGGCGGCAGTGCCACGCCCCACTACTTCAGCGGCACAAACCGACTGGAAACAGTGCGGCAGGAAGGGCACATTGGCAGTGTGGGCTATGTGGTTGACAGTGGTGCGACGTGCTTCGGCGTGGCGCTCGAAGGTCATTCGGGTATTACGCTCGACAACTTCTCGCTGCGCGGCAGCAGCGGATTGCCATTGGCGCAGATTCCCGAGTCGCACCTGACACAACTGGCTGCCGAACGTCCCTACGACCTCATCGTTCTGCAGTTTGGGCTCAACGTGGCGGACAAAAAGCGAAAGAATTATGACGGCTACGTCAGTCAGATGAAGAAAGTGATTGCCCGTTTCAAGGAAATCTTCCCCCACACGAGCATCCTCGTGGTGAGCATCGGCGACAGGGAGGACAAGGTGAACGGACAACTCCAGACAATGCCGGGCGTAAAGACGCTCCTCAGCTATCAGCAGGTCATGGCCGCCGAATCGGGCGTGGCCTTCTGGAACCTCTACCAGGCTATGGGCGGAGAGGGGGCTATGGTCAGAATGGCTGAAGCCCAGCCCGCCGAAGCCGGAAAGGACTATACGCACATCAACCGCCGTGGCGGCAAACGGGTGGCGGGCATTCTGTACCGCACCCTCATCCACGGCTACGAACAATACGAAAAGCAGAAAGGAGAATATGAACGTGAATAGAAATATCAAATGGGTGGTGGCACTGACCTTCGTGCTCGGCTATGTCTTCTCGGTCATGGCGGGTTCCGAATCGAGTGCCCGCAGCAAGTCGGCGTCCGGCCATCAGCTTGAACCCATCGAAGAGGCTGAAGCGGAAACGCCCGACACAAACTGGAAGGCGGTGGACGTGGAGAACTCTATGCCCTCGAGTTTCTCTGACTGCCAGCCCAACGTCATCAACCGCGCCGACACGCTCTCGAAGGTGTTCGACATCCTCTGCAAGAGCGGTCGTCCCCTCCGCATCCTACAGCTCGGCGACTCGCACGTGGCGGGCGACAGCTACCCGCAGGCGGTACGCGAGCGGCTCGAAGCCGCTTGGGGCAAGGCGGAAAGCGAGACCGACACGACGGGCGTCATCTTCAGTTACCGCGGCAGCAACGGCGCAACGACCAAGCGTTTTGCCACTGCCGACTGGATGCGAAAGATTGCGGCTGAAAGCCCAGACCTCATCATTCTGTCGTTCGGCACAAACGAGTGCCACGGCATGGGCTACGACGAGGCGCAGCACCACGCCCAGTTGCAGGAATTCTACGACATGCTGACGGAGACCTGCCCCGACGCGGTCATCATGATGACGACACCGCCGGGCGACTACCTCACGACGCGCCGCAAACGCAGAAGCCGCTCCACGCGCGCCAACCCCATGAACGTGAGATGCGCCGCCGAGTTGGAACTCTTCGGCAAGGAGAACGGATTGCCGGTTTGGGACCTCTACACCATTGCGGGCGGCACGGACGCCGTGCGCAACTGGACATCTGCCAACCTGATGAAGCCCGACCGCATCCACTACACGCCCGAGGGCTATGCCCTGCACGGCCATTTGCTCGGCGAGGCTATCCTCACGGCATACAACCAATATTTGAACAATCCTTCCTAAGAATAAAGGAAATAGCCCTGCGCCGAGATGGTGCAGGGCTTATTATGCACCTCTGCTTCCCCCAACACAAAAACTGTTATGTCCGATTCGACTATGTCTGATTTGACTGAAAATCTGATTAACCTGCTGAGCTACGACGCCACCCAACCGCTCCTCTTCAACAGCGGTCTGTTCCTCTTTCTCTTCGTCGGCTTCAGCATCTTCTACGCTTTCCTCTCTGGCCGCCGCACGGTAGCTGTCCGCCTGCTCTACGTCACGGCCTTTTCCTATTATTTTTACTACAAAAATGCCGGTGCCTACTGCGCCCTGCTCGCGCTCATCACGCTGGTGAACTACTTCACAGCGCTGCGCATGGCAAACTGCAAAACGCAGGGCGGACGGAGGTTCTGCCTCTTTCTCGCCGTGGCGTTCATGCTCCTGCAGTTGGGCTATTTCAAATACACCAACTTCATTTCCACCTCCATCGTCCCCCTCTTCGGCGGAGAGTCCCGCGTGTTCGACATCTTCGTGCCGCTGGGCATTTCGTTCTTCACCTTCCAGTCGCTGAGCTACATCGTCGATGTCTACCGCCGCCAGATGGCGCCGACGCGGAGCATCCTCGACCTGGCCTTCTTCGTCTCGTTCTTCCCCACCCTGCTGTCCGGTCCCATTCTGCGCGCCCGTACCTTCCTGCCGCAGTTGCGCCAACCGCTCCAGGTGACGCGCGAAATGTTTGGCACGGGCTTGTGGTTCATCATGATGGGGCTCTTCAAGAAAGCGGTCATCTCAGACTATATCGGGGAGAACTTCGTGAACCGCATTTTCGACAACCCGTCGCTCTACACGGGAATGGAAAACCTCTTCGCGGTCTACGGCTACGCGCTGAAACTCTACTGCGACTTCTCGGGCTACAGCGATATGGCCATCGGTATCGCCCTGTGGATGGGCTTCCAGATTCCTGCCAACTTCCGCGCGCCCTATAAGTCGGACAGCATCACCGACTTCTGGCGACGCTGGCACATCTCGCTCTCCACCTGGCTTCGCGACTACCTCTACATCTCGATGGGCGGCAACCGCTGCGGGCGGTGGCGGATGTACTTCAACCAGTTCATGACGATGCTCCTGGGCGGACTGTGGCACGGCGCGTCATGGAACTTCATCGTATGGGGCTGCCTCCACGGCGCGGCGCTCTGCGGCCACAAGGCGTGGCGCGAACGGCTCGGCCACGACAAGCACTACCACTCTACGGGCTGGCGACGCATTGCCGCCATCGTCCTGACGTTCCACCTCGTCTGCCTGTGCTGGCTCTTCTTCGCCAACGCCACGTTTGAAGCCTCGGGCGTGATGCTCTCCAAAATCTTCACAGACTTCCACGGCGACCTCCTTCCCCAGTTCCTCGCGGGCTACCCTGCCGTGATGGCGCTCATCGTGGGCGGTTTCGTGCTCCACTACCTGCCCACGTCGTGGAACGACGGCACGTGCCGCCTCCTCGTCCGCCTGCCGCTGATTGCCCAACTCGTGATTTTCCTCGCACTCATCATCCTCGTGGTGCAGGTGCGTGGCAGCGAGGTGCAACCGTTCATTTATTTGCAGTTCTGAAAAAACTTTCCGCTTCGCAGGAAGTGCCTTTATATATAAGGAGCGCGGTGAAAGCTGGTCCATTTTGGCGACCGACTTTCACCGCGCTCCGTTTTATTTTTACACCAGAAATCCGCACTACAAGTTGAATCCGACGTTGACAAAGAAATTCAACTTCTCGCTGTTGTCCGAATAGCTCAGTGTGGCCTCGATGGGGCCGAACTTGCTGTTGAAACCATACTGCACGCCGCCACCGAAGAAGTAGCGCCCGCGATGCACTTCAGAGAGCGTATTGCCGTCGACTGCGGCGTTCAACAGCGCCGAAGCGAAGTGGCGGCCAGTGAAGTTGTAGCGGAGCTTCATGCCTGCAATGATGAGGGCGCGACGTGAGGGCTCCACGTTGGAGACGCCAGTAAAGGGCAATTGCTGGTCCACGTATTTGCCCCAAAACTCACCGCCATACATATTGGTGAACGGCAGGGGGATACTGCTGCCCCAGAGCGCGCGGCCACAAATGCGCGGCACAAGTGCCCAGCGCGAAGACAATGCGGCGACAGTTTCCCACGTGGCAGTGAGCGCCGAGAAACCGTGGGGGCGGCTCAGGCGCGACAAGTTGTCGGTGGTGTAACTGCACTCCAAGAAGAACTTTGAACCGCGCGTGGGATAATAGCCTTTGTCGAAAGAATTGTACTTCAACCGCAGATAGCCCGTATAATATAGGTCTGACTTGAGGTTGTCCACCTCCGGCACGCCAGCGAGCACGTCGCTGAATTCGTACCACGACATTTTCGCACCGAGTTCGCCGCTGAAATTGCGGATGCGCAGGTGGGAATAGGACACGTCCAGCGTGTGGCGGCGGAAGGAGAGGTTGCAGACGCGGTTGCCGCGAGAGTTGACGTTGAAATCGTTGTAGCGAAATTCGTAGGACAGACTGAGCTGTTTGTAGAGCGCAGGCTCAGCAGTGTAGTAAGCCTTGATGGAATACTGCTCGCCCAACTTGCCGAGCAGACCAAAGTGGGACGGCATGCGCGTGTTGAGGATGAGGTCGGCACCAAGGAAGAGGACCGCCATTTCTTCGGTGTCGAAGCGCGCCCCCACGCCCACCTTGCTCTGGTTTTTCTCCCTTCCGCGGAACGTGAGGTTGTAGGCATTGTCCGTCACGCTGAGCGAATAGGCGGCGTCAGTGTAGAGAAACTTGTCGCGCAGCAGGCGCAGCGCCTCTTCGATTTGGAGAAGACTGACGGCGCAACTGTCAGTGAGCCGGCAAGCTTTCCTGACCGCCGCAGCCTCGCTGTTCTTAATGTCTACAAACTTGATTTGACGGACATTGAAGGTGGTCTGTTTCTCGTCTTGCAAGGGGAGCCCCGGACTGACGGGAACGGCTTTCGGGGCGTTTCGTCCCAGCACCACGCGGCGGAGGCTGTCGAGCTGCCCCTCGTGCGATTTCGCCGTCTCATAGCCCTTGCGCATGATGGAATCGATGGAGGCGGTCGAGAAATCCATCGTGGAATACTGCGTCACGGGAATGCGGAGGCAGAGGTCGCTGTTGCGGATGTTCTCCTCATACTTGTTGCGACACATCAAACTGATGACCTGCTCGAGCACAGTGGTGACGGAGGTGAACTTGGTGGTGTCCTTGAAGGCTTCCTGCACGGTAGAGCCAATGACAACGTCAGCGCCCATACTGCGCGCCACATCTACAGGATAGTTATTGGTGAGTCCGCCGTCTACGAGGGTCATGCCTTTGAAATTCACTGGCGTGAACACGCCGGGTATCGCCATACTGGCGCGGATAGCCATAGGCAGAACGCCTTCGTGAAAGACGATTTCGTCACCGTTCGAGAGGTTGGTCGCGACGCAGGCAAAGGGAATGGGCAGACTGTCGAAGGGGATGGAATCGTGGTAGCCCACGGTGAGGCGCGCCAGCAGATTGCTCAGGTTCTGCCCGCGCAACAAGCCTGCCTGCTGCGGTTTGCCCGGGCGCACGAGGGAGGTGGAGAGGACAAAACGCTCGTTCCATTCGCGCTCACCGAGCGACTGCTGACGGCGCGCGGGCTGGTCGCTGAGGACGAAACTCCAGTCCTGGTTGCGGAAAAGCGAATCGAGCTGGTCGGTACTGTAGCCCATAGCATAAAGTCCACCGACGATGCTGCCCATACTTGTGCCCACCACATAGTCGATGGGAATTCCGGCTTCCTCCACGGCGCGCAGCACTCCGACATGCGCCGCCCCTTTCACGCCGCCACCGCTCAGCACGACGGCGACCTTCGGGCGCGACTGACTTGTCGCCGACTGACCGACGAGCGAGAACAACACTATCAGGAGGGGAAGGAGGTATCTATGGGGCATGCCTTTTAGTATAATATATGAGTAGTGTCTGCAAAGTTGGTTATAAACTTCCACTCCCACAAACTTTTGGGTCAGGAATCACGCCTGTCACTGCGAAATCTAATCCGTTCAAGCGCCGAGGAAGAAGAAATAAACGGAGGACAAAGGGCAATTTTCCAGATTTCCGCTCTTCATTTTCAAGTCCTTTTCTGAAACGCCAGACTGCAATAAAAAAGGAGAATGATTCATGACCGAACCATTCTCCTTCGTTTATAGGGAAGTCATATTTTCTATATGAAGCAGAGGGCGATGCGGTAGACCACAAAGGCCATGACGTAGGCCAGTGCCGTGGTGTAGACCGCCGTAAAGATGGCGTACTTCCATTGCCCGCTCTCGCCCTTGATGGCGGCGATGGTGGCGAGGCAGGGGAAGTAGAGCAAGGCGAAGACGAGGTAACTGATGCCGGCGGCGGGCGTTGTGCCCGAATGGCGGATAGCCGTGGTGAGGGAAGCATCGGTCATTTCACCGTTTTCGTCCTCGGGCGCGTTGTAGAGCACACCGAGCGTGCTGACCATCAATTCCTTGGCGCCCATACCCGACAGGATGCCGACGCCCATGCGCCAGTCGTAGCCCAAAGGCTCAATGACGGGCGAGAGGGCATGGCCGAAGCGCCCCAAATAGGACTGCTCCTGCTGCTCGGACGTGGAAAGTTCTTGGTCGCTCACGGGGAAGTAGCCCAAAGCCCAAATCACTACGCTTGCCACGAGGATGATTCCACCCATCTTGCGCAGATACTGACGGCCCTTCTCCCACGTGTGGAAGAGCACACCGTACATTGCGGGGCGGCGGTAGGGCGGCATTTCCATGACGAAATGGCTTTCCTCTGTGCGGCGGAAGAAGCGGCTCAACGTGCCCGCGGCGGCAAACGCCATAAGTATGCCGCCGGCGTAGAGACAGAGCATGACGAGGGCAGCGTGCTCGGGGAAGAAAGCACCAGCCAGTACGGTGAACACCGGGAGGCGGGCGGAGCACGACATGAAGGGCAGTGTCATCATCGTGATGAGGCGGCTCTTGCGGCTCTCAATGGTTCGGGTAGCCATGACGGCAGGGACATTGCAGCCGAAGCCCATCAGCATAGGGATGAACGACTTGCCGTGAAGTCCCACACGGCGCAGAAGCGGGTCAGCCAAAAGGGCTGTGCGCGCCAGGTAACCGGAATCTTCGAGGATAGAAATGAAGAAATAGAGGATAAGAATGTTGGGCAGGAAGACTATCACACTGCCCACACCGCCCAGAACGCCGCTAATAAGCAGGTCGCGCAACCAGCCTTCTGAGAGATGCGAGTTGGCAACGTCGCAGAGCCAGCCCACACCAGCTTCCATCCAGTCCATCGGATAGGCGCCAAGCTCGAAGGTGGCGTAGAAAATGAGTCCCATGACCACAAAGAAGAGCAGATAGGCCAGTGGTGTGCGGGCGAGCCACTTGTCGGCAATGGTCGTGACCTTGGCGGAGCGGCCTTCGCTGAGCTGATAGATATCGTCGAGCACCTTGTGGATGGCGGCGTGCGGGTCTTCGGCGTTGGCGAGGTCGGTTTCGGGCTGAGCCACTTTCGCCTTGCCTTCCACGGTCTCGACGGCACAACGCAACACGTCCGCCACGCCCTTTCCGCCACGCGCCACGGTGGGGAGCATAGCCTGCCCCAAGCGCTGCTCCAGGGCTTCGCGGTTGAGCGTACTGCCGTTGTGTTCAAACTCGTCATAGAGGTTGAGCGCCCCCACGATGGGAATGCCAAGCTGCTGGAGCTGGAGGTTGAGCAGGAGGTTGCGCTCCAGGTTGTTCACGTCGAGCACGTTGACGATGACGTCCACCTCGCCCTTACCCAGTTCGTTCGCCACGAAGGCCTCCTCCGGGCTGAACGCGCGTAGCGAGTAGGTACCGGGCAGGTCGATGATGCGCAGTTGGCGTCCCTCGAAGGTGGTCCAGCCTTCCACACTCGTCACCGTCACACCGGCATAGTTGCCCGTGCGCTCATGTCCGCCGCAAGCCACATTGAAGAATGCCGTCTTACCGCAATTGGGATTGCCCACAAGGGCAATGGTATAGTATTCGCCTTCCTGCGGTGCGGGCTTCGTGGCTTTCGGTCCGCAACAGGAGCAACCGGCACAGTTGGCCTGGCACTGCTCAGCGCGGACGGGCGCGGAAGATATGTCGACGGGCGCGTTGTCGGCAGCACTGCTGCGCGAGCCTTCTGCCATGGCTTCCTCCACCGTGGCACAAGCTGCCACGAGCCGTGCTTCAGCGCGGCGCAGAGCCACCTTCTGGCCCAGCATAGAGAAAACGATAGGAGTGCCAAGGGGCGAGGCGTATGTGCGGGTCACTTTCTGTCCGCAGACAAAGCCCATCTCTTCCATGCGGCGGCGGAAAACAACACTGCCTTCCACCTTGCTCACGTAGACGGTCTCGCCGTTGCTAATGTCTGATAGATACATTATTAATAGTTAGTTTCTATTTCACTTACAGATTGCCTCTAAGTCGTGCAAAGTTAGGCACACCCGCCTATCATAGCAATACCCAAATGTGGTGATATGCGACCCTGCGCAGAGGCTTTCCTTACCCATGTCGGGGGATGCTGACGGCAGCATTACAGCAAAAGAACCGCCGCCGTCCATCCCCATTTCCAACAACAATAAAGGAGGACAACTGGCGCAATTTCGCCGCGTGCCCTCCTTAGGCCTGCAAATTTACAATATTTTTCGCGTAACAGCAAACGCGCCGCCGCCAATCTACTGCCGCCACCGCCGCCCCGACAACAGATTTGCCCTTACCAGACGGACGCAATTGGGGCGCTACATAAAGAGAGAACTTTTCTCCTTCTACAAGATTTCGTCTATGTACTTATATATCTCAGTTTCTTCGATATAAGGATGGATAATGAAATAGGGATTACCATTCAACATTGCTGATATATTGGCCTTCGACTTGTCATAGAATATATGTACGGGTATGCCGTGAGCTTCAGCGTAAGCAAGTTCATAACCTACCCCCAACGAAGGGCAGGTACATTCAGCTATCACCATATCGGCAGAGCGCAGCCATTCCGTATCGCGCTCATATATGTGCCTGTCTATGGCTTTAGTCTGTGCCTTCAAACTCATGTTCGACTTTCCGATATGTTCTGTAAGAACCACATCAGTTTGTTCGATGTAATCAATAATCCTTTTATAGAGATTAGCATCAACCCTACCGCCACGAATAGAGCCTGCAAAATATACTTTCTTATTCATTTTATCTTTCTCTATGTCCTGACTTTATTTAGTAGTAGCATCATTCTTACATCTGGCTTTTCCGACTCGCTGCGTATAACTCCGAAACGGATGTCTGCAAGCTCTAGCCAAGCTGTGACTTTTTTCTTGAATTTTATCAACTCACTCTCATCCAGAGGATAGTCTGGAGATACAAATAGCCCAATGACCGCGTTATTATAAGCCGACAAGTCGATTTCCTGATAGTCTGTTATCGACTTAAGAATGTAATCCAATCGATGCTCCCTGCCACAAGTAACGGAAAAGTAGTCATATTTAGCCCCGTAGTCCACACGAAGAAGATACCCTAGATTACTTCGATGGAAGCTACTACCATTTGACGAAAGCATAAGAATCATATTCTCTCTAAATGCCATTCTCTCAAGATATTGCATCCTCTGCGTCTGCCTATATTCCCGCTTGCGCTTTGCGCGGTTCATTTTAGGATTAAGGCTCACTTTATTAAATAGTTCCCAAGAATTCTTTTTACCTAACGAAAGGGTTATCAACCGTCTTCCATTTTTATCCTTACAGCGTAAACGACGAGGTGTTTGACGTTTCCAGATACTTTCCTCCAATTTGTCTAATGCTATTTCATAAATGTTTCGCGGAGCTGTTGGATGGCACATTCTATCAAAGTTATCCTCAATGTTTTGCGGGGAAAATCCGTAGAATGTTATTTCCCAAAGACAATGCATAGCAAGTTCTTCATCGCTGACCGAAACATTGTCGTCCAAAACAATTTCTTTAGCCAAGTCTTTTTCCCATGAGGTGTCATTGAGATGACTAACTTGTACATATCGTTCTCCGTTATACGAATCTTCCTCGTCTGACATACTTACATTAATCACTCCTTGGAAATTCTTGTCTGGTTCCATGCTTCTCAAGATGTCGTAGGCTTCTCGGAAAGAATGTAGATTGTCGAGATTTTCAGGGATTAACTCTTTCAGATATGGAAGAAGTTCATCAAAGTCAACTTTCGTAATAAGTTCTTTCAGTGTCATAGCTGCCCTCTATAAATTAACAATGGCAAAGTTAGGACTGTGGTGACTCATTTTGTGCGACAGCCAGTCTATAATATTCGATTTGCTTACATGCTTAATTCAGAATGTCAGAGCAATCAAAAACTAGTCCTGAGCTTTTGACTACTTAGTCCTGAGCTAAGCCATCAAAAGCTCAGAACTATTTTTAAAAAGCTCAGGACTAATTT
>JAUNOO010000087.1 GCA_030531095.1 Bacteroidales bacterium | reverse complement strand
TGTTTTTCCCTTTCCAAAAAAGTCCTGAGCAAATTTAAATTAGTCCTGAGCTTTTGAGAATTAGTCCTGAGCTTTTTACCCAAAAGCTCAGGACTATTTTTTGATAGCTCAGGACAATGTTCAGAAAACGCTGGGGTGGGGCGGAGAAGAAGCGAGGCAGTTCGGTATGTATTGCGTGGATGGTCTTCTTGTCCCCATTGTTGCGGCGGCGCGTTCGGGTCAGAGCGGGCGGTGCGGCGGGAAAAAATTCAGTGGGACGGTGTTTGGAAAACTTCTTGCGAAAGATTTTCTTTTTAGCGGACAAAAAAAGGCGCGA
Source organism: Bacteroidales bacterium (assembly GCA_030531095.1). Classification (GTDB taxonomy): domain Bacteria; phylum Bacteroidota; class Bacteroidia; order Bacteroidales; family Bacteroidaceae; genus Alloprevotella. The sequence continues at coordinate 8,720 of JAUNOO010000087.1, read as the reverse complement.
CAGAACGACTCTCCAACGGGAATTTATTACTACTTTTGCCTACAACTATATAGTTGTGCTAAAAATCATCTAAGCAATGACCCTCGACGACATAAAATCTGTATATTTTGTCGGGGCTGGAGGCATAGGCATGAGCGCGCTCGAACGCTACTTCCTGTCGGAAGGAGTGTTCGTGGGCGGCTACGACCGTACGGCGTGTGAACTGACCGAAAAGCTCTGCGAGGAAGGGGCGGACATCCACTATGAGGACAACCCCGACCGCATTCCGGCCGCCTGCCGCGACAAGTTCCACACACTCGTGATATATACGCCCGCCATCCCGGACAGTCACAAGGAACTGAACTACTTCCGCAGCAACAACTTTGAGGTGCAGAAACGAGCCCAGGTGCTGGGCATTCTTACCCGTCAGAAGAAGGGACTCTGCGTGGCGGGTACGCACGGCAAAACCACGACGTCAGCCATGCTCGCCCACCTGCTCCACCAGAGCCGAGTGGGCTGCAACGCCTTTCTGGGCGGCATTACGAAAAACTACGGGACTAACTACCTGCTCTCGGCAGAAAGCCCGTATGTGGTGATAGAAGCCGACGAGTTTGACCGCTCTTTCCATCATCTGCGCCCCTTTGCCACGGTGATTACTGCGACCGATGCCGACCACCTCGACATCTATGGCACGGAGGAGGCCTACCTGGAGAGCTTCAGCCACTACACGAGCCTCATTCAGCCCGGCGGCGCGCTCGTCGTCCACCGCGACCTGAAGATGAAGGAGCGCCTGCAGGACGGCGTGCGGCGCTACGACTACGCCCGCACGGAGGGCGACTTCCATGCCGAGAATCTGCGCATCGGCGGCGGCCGCATCGTCTTCGACTTCGTGTCGCCCTTCGGCAACATCAAGGACGTGGAACTCGGCGTGCCCGTGAGCATCAACATCGAGAACGGCATCGCGGCGATGGCGCTGGCGCAGATTGCCGGTGCCGAGACGGACGAAATCCGCGAGGCGATGAAATCGTTTGGTGGCGTGGTGAGGCGCTTCGACTTCAAGCTGAAGACCGACCGCATCGTCTTCCTCAGCGACTATGCCCACCACCCCGAAGAAATCAGGCAGAGCATCCTGTCGCTCCGCGAGGTGTTCGACGGCCGACGGCTGACGGCTATTTTCCAGCCCCACCTCTACAGCCGCACCCGCGACTTCTACAAGGACTTCGCCGACAGCCTTTCGCTGCTCGACGAGGTATATCTCACGGAAATCTACCCCGCCCGCGAACAACCCATACCGGGCGTGACGAGCCGGATTATCTACGACGAACTGCGGCCTGACATGGCGCGTCATCTCTGCCAGAAGGCGGACGTGCCGGCACTCGTGGAACAGGGCGACTTTGACGTGCTCGTCGTCCTCGGCGCGGGCGACCTGGACAACTATTGCGGCGAACTCACCGAGATTCTGCGCCGCAAGTACAACGTCTGAACCGCGCGCGGCTTGTCCGCCATTTTGCCCCGCCTTCCCGGTTTGCTCTTACCTTCCAAATAGAAACAAAGAAAGACTCTGATTGCACACACAATGAAGATAATCTTGAAACTGCTGTTGCTGCTGGCATTCCTCAGCTATCTCATCTTCGCCTTCGCCCGACTGGTGGGCGGACGCGACGAGACGAAGTGCACTGCCGTCAACGTCGTCATCGCCGACAGCGTCCACTCGGGATTCATCACCCAGGAAGAGGTGGTGAGGCTCCTCGACGCGACGGGGCTGAACCCGGTGGGGAAGGAAATGGAAGACATCAACGGCGACACCATCGAACAGACGTTGCTCAAGAATACCTTCATCAAACTGGCAAAGTGCTACAAGACGCCGGGCGGCCGCGTCAACATCCACGTGGCGCAACGCCTGCCCATCATCCGCGTCATGGCGGCGAACGGCGACGACTACTACGTGGACAGCAACGGCTACTTCATGAAGCCTAAGGAATACAACGCCGACCTCGTCGTGGCGACGGGCGACATCTCCCGCCAGTACGCCCGCGACAAACTGCTCGACCTGGCGCGCTACCTCCACGACCACGAATTTGCCAACGACCTCATCACGCAAGTGAACGTCGACACGCAGAAGCGCGTGGACCTCGTGCCGCGCATAGGCTGCCAGACCATCCACCTCGGGCAACTCGACAGTGCCACGGTGGTGTCGCAGCTCGCCAACCTCCACGCCTTCTACAGCAAGGTACTCCCCACGGTGGGCTGGAACACGTACCGCGAAATCAGTCTGGAATACACCAACCAGATTGTCTGCAAGAAATACTGAACGGAATGGTAGCTGCAACCCCGATATGCGGCTGCCATTTCCCCCCTTTAATTCGTCACAAAACAAAAGCAAAACAATATGCCGAAAGAAGACAACTTCATCGTAGCGATCGAGCTTGGGTCGTCCAAAGTGACAGCCATTGCCGGCCGCAAGGAGAGCGACGGCGCCATCCAGATTTTGGCGTACGCCCAGGAGCCTTCGGAATCGTTTATCCGCAAAGGCCGCATCAACAACTTCACCAAGATGAACGCCTGCCTCAAGGAACTCAAACGGAAGTTGGAAACCACGCTCCAGAAGTCCATCTCCGCCGCCTACGTCGGAATTGGCGGAATGGGTATGCACACGGTGGGCAACACCGTGAAGCGCAGCCTTGGCGAAAAGCAAATCATCACGGACGACATCGTGAACCACATCAAGGAGGCCAACAGCGCGTCCAACGGCGACCGCGTCATCCTCGATGTCATCCCGCAGGACTACAAGCTCGGCGCGCAAACCGTCAGCGACCCCGTCGGCATTGCCGCCGACAGCATTGAGGGCCACTTCCTCAACATCGTAGCCAAGCCCGAAGAAGTCATCAAGTGCTTCCACGAAGCCGGGCTGAGCGTCGTGGGGCGCCCCATCTCGGTGCTCGCCCTTGCCGACGCCATGCTCACCGAACCCGAGAAGCGTTCGGGCTGCGTCTTTGTCGACATGGGTGCCGAAACCACCTCGGTGGCAGTCTATAAGAACAACATCCTCCGCCACCTCGCCGTGATACCCCTCGGCGGCGCCAGCGTCAACCGCGACATCTGCACGCTCCAGATAGAGGACAGCGAAGCCGAAGCCCTCAAGTGCAAGTACGCCTCCGCCTGCTACGTAGAAGGCGAGGAAGACAAAGACCCCATCGCACTCAAGGACGGCCGCAGCGTGAAGTTCGAGGAGTTCGGCGGACTTGTTGAGGCCCGTATGGAAGAAATCATCTCCAACATCAGCAACCAAATCAAGCTGTCCAACTATGGCAAGTCGGAGTTGATTGCCGGCATCATCATCACCGGCGGCGCTTCCAATATGGAGCACACCGACAAGGCGTTCACCCAGTTTACCGGCTTCGACAAGGTGCGCTTCGTCAAGAGTCTCAAGCTCCAGCACCGTCTGTCCTCCAGGAACGGCTCGTTCAACAGCGACGGCTCCTACAACACTGCCATTGCGCTCATCGACAAGGGCGAATTCAACTGTTGCGGCGGAGAAATCGGCAACGACAGCACGCTCTTCCCCGAAGACACAGACACGACGCAGGCAACGACCCAGTTCACCACGCCCGCTGGCACTCAGACCCTGTCGCCGACAGGCACCACGGCGGCAACCGCTGCCGCCGAAGCCCCGGTTGAAGAACCGAAGCCCGAAAAGCCCAAGAAGCCAGGGTGGTTCAAGAAAATGTTCAACCAGGTCAAAGACATAGCCGAGACGATGGTCAGCGACGAAGAACGCTTTGAAAAGAACAACGAAAAATCAGAGAAATAAAAGTATGCCAGACAATAACAAGTTGCTGGAGGTGGGCATCCCCTCCACGACACCTTCCATCATAAAAGTCATCGGTGTGGGCGGCGGCGGCGGCAATGCCGTCAACCACATGTACCGCGAGGGCATCCACGACGTCAACTTCGTGCTCTGCAACACCGATTCCAAGGCACTCTGCGACTCCCCCGTCCCCGTCTGCCTCCAGTTGGGCAAGGAAGGCCTCGGCGCGGGCAACCACCCCGAGCGCGCCCGTCAGGCCGCTGAAGAGAGTGTGGAGGACATCCGCAAAATGCTCGACGACGGCACCAAGATGGTCTTCATCACTGCCGGACTTGGCGGCGGCACCGGCACAGGTGCAGCCCCCGTCGTGGCGCGCGAAGCCAAGAACATGGGCATCCTCACCGTCGGCATCGTCACCATCCCCTTCCTCTTCGAAGGCAAAAAGAAGATTGACCAGGCCCTCGACGGCGTGGAGGAAATCTCCAAGCACGTCGACGCCCTCCTCGTCATCAACAACGAGCGCCTGCGCAAAATCTACCCCGACCTCAACATCCTGAGCGCCTTTGAGAAAGCCAACGACACGCTCAACATCGCCGCCCGCAGCATTGCCGAAATCATCACCATGCACGGCATCATCAATCTCGACTTCCGCGACGTCTGCACCGTGCTCAAGGACGGCGGCGTTGCCATCATGTCGACCGGCTTCGGCGAAGGCGAAAACCGCGTCACGAAGGCACTCGACGACGCCCTCCATTCGCCCCTGCTCAACAACAACGACATCTTCAACTCCAAGAAGGTCCTCTTCTCCATCTCCTTCTGTGCCGAAAAGGAAGGCGACTCCCTCATGATGGAGGAGATGAACGAGGTGCACGACTTCATGACCAAGTTCCACGACGACGTCGAGACCAAGTGGGGCCTCTCCACCGACCCCTCCCTCGGCAAGAAGGTCAAAATCACCATCCTCGCCACGGGCTTCAGCCTCTCCACCGTCCCCGGCATGAAGGAGAAGCAGGAGACCAAGGACGAAGAAATCCGTCAGCTCGAGGCCGAAAAACTGGAAGAGTACGAAGAGCGCCGCGGCCAGTATTACGGCATCACAGAGAATAACGGCGGTCAGCGCAAGCGTTCCAAAATCTACCTCTTCAGCCTTGAAGACCTCGACAACGAGGAAGTCATTTCGATGGTCGAGATGACCCCCACCTTCAAGCGCACCAAGAAGCAGCTCGCGACCATCCGCGAAAAGACCGTGGGCGACACCTTCATCGAACCCGAGTCGGCAACGGCAGGCGGAACGATTATCTCCTTCGCCTGACGCACCCCGAGTTCCTGCGCCCCCTGCCCCCGACAATTGTAAAACAACATCCGCCACATGGAAGAGGATATACTCAGAATACAACCCACCATAGAGCCGAACACGTCCATCATCAAGATTATTGGTGTGGGCGGAGGTGGCGGCAATGCCGTCTGCCAGATGTTCCGCGAGGGCATACCCGAAGTGCGCTTCCTCGTCTGCAACACCGACGAGAAGGCGCTCGTCGATTCCATCGTCCCCACCCGCATCCAGCTCGGTCCCGGTCTGGGGGCGGGCGGCAAGCCCGAACTCGGTCGCCAGTACGCCGAAGAGAGCATCGACCAAATCGACAAAATCTTCGACGCCGACACCAAGATGGTCTTCATCACCGCCGGAATGGGCGGCGGCACCGGTACGGGAGCCTCTCCCGTCATCGCCCGCGAAGCCCGCAAGCACGGCGTCCTCACCATCGGCGTCGTCACCATCCCCTTCCTCTTCGAACAGCGTAAGCAGATTGACAAAGCCCTCGACGGTCTCGACGAGCTCTCCCAGCACGTCGATGCCATGCTCGTCATCAACAACGAGCGCCTGCGCGAAATCTATCCCTCGCTCGACATTCTCAACGCCTTCAAGAAAGCCGACGAAACCCTCTCCACTGCTGTCCGCAGCATCGTCGAGATAATCACCATGCACGGCACAATCGGGCTCGACTTCCGCGACGTCAACAACGTCCTCCGCAACGGCGGCGTCGCCATCATGTCGAGCGGCATTGCCGACGGCGAGGGGCGCGTCACGAAAGCCATCGAGAAGGCGCTCTATTCGCCCCTCGTCAACAACAACGACATCTACCGTGCGCGCCGTCTCATCTTCGCCATCACCACTTCGGGCGTAGGCAACGACATTCTGCGCATGGAGGAGCTACAGGAAATCCACAATTTCACCGCCCGCTTCCACACCGATGTCGAAACCAAGTGGGGACTTGTCACCGACGACGCCATGGGCAAGAGCATCAAGATAACGATTCTGGCATCGGGCTTCAAAATCTACGAAAAGCCCGGCGACGCCACGTCCGACAAGCTCCAGAATGTGCTTGACGACGAAGCCCGCCGCTCGCGCCGCGAGCACAACTACCCCGAGTTGGCGAAGGACAAGAACGGCCACCGCATCCGCAAGCGCCCGCGCACATTCCTCTACGACATCTGCAACCTCGACGACGAGGAACTCACCGAGAAGATAGAGCGCACGCCCACCGCCCTGCGCGGCTACGACGAACTCGTCGAAATCTGCGAACTCGCCTCGCGCCACGCCCGCCAGCCCGAAGAAGACCCCGCCCCCGCCGAGGAGCAGTCCGTCAAGACCATCCGTTTCGACGTCGACCCGTCCTGAGTCGTGACCGAGGGGTACACATATATAATATAAGGTATACGTACTATAATATAAGGAGTGCCCGTCGCGCTCCTTCCACAACACAAACCGCAAACAATACAACAGCCATGTCACTTTTCGACCAAGTCAGCAAAGACATCATCGCAGCCATGAAGGCCAAAGACAAAGTACGCCTCGAGGCGCTGCGCAACATCAAGAAATATTTCATCGAAGCCAAGACGGCTCCCGGTGCCAACGACACCCTCGCCGACGACGCTGCCCTCAAAATCCTCGCCAAACTGGCGAAGCAGGGCCGCGACACCGCCGCCCTCTATCGCGAGCAGAACCGTCCCGACCTCGCCGAGGAGGAAGAGCAGCAGGCAGCAGTCATCGAAAGCTATCTGCCCAAGGCGCTCACGCCCGAAGAACTCGAAGCCGAAGTCAAGGCCATCATCGCCGAAGTCGGCGCCACGTCTCCCAAGGAGATGGGCAAGGTCATGGGCGTAGCCAGCAAGCGCCTCGCCGGTCGTGCCGACGGCAAAGCCATTTCCGAGTTGGTGAAGCGACTCCTCGCCCAATAACCGTCGCCGCTCCCGCGGCTCTACCGTACAACGCCACCGCACGCCCCGCGCCGCCCCGTCAGCGCCCAGGCTTGCGGTGGCGTTTTCTGTTTTTCTGCTCCGCCCTCACACCGCCAGTCTGCCGCTACCGCTCGACGAACGAGGACTTCTGACTTTAGGAGCAGCATTTTTGGACGGTACGTTTGGGACTTGCGGTGGTGTGGTCTGAAGCTAAAAATGGAGGGCTGTCATCCCGACAGTCCTCCATCATTACTGAATTAGGAATTAGAGTGTTATAAACAAAAAGTCTTGCGCGTTTTGATTTAGCGCACGTAGACTTTCTTGCCGTTGTGGATATACAGACCCTTAGTGGGCTTGGTGACAGTCAGACCAGAGAGGGTGTGCCAAGTGCCGTTGCCCTTTGCCTCGTCGGTGAGTCGCACGTTCTTGATGGCGGTCAAGTCTTCTCCGACAACGAACTCAAGTTCTGCAACAGAGACTGCGGCAGAAAGGTAGGCCTGACCTGCGGGGATGACCACGCTGCCGCTCTCCAATTTGGTGAAACCAACGTTGCCCGACGTGAGTGCTGCCATATAATAGTAGGTGCTGTCGCCGCCGCTTGTCAGTGTAGCGTCTTCGGTCGTGCCCACGAGTGTGTTCACTTGATTGGCGGCCGTTTCGCTGCTGGCGGTGGGGATAAGGTAACTGCCTTCAGCGCCTTTCACCACGAAGCCTTCGCCCACGGCGGTCTTGTGCGTCTTATGCAGAGCCACGCTCGTGCCGTCTTCCGTCACACTTGCCACATACGCCTCAATTTCTGCACTGCTGAAATCGAGTGCCGAAGTGCGGCTGCACGCTGTGGCATAGCCCGTGGCGCCGATAATCACCACGTCCTCCACCACATTGGGCTCATAGAGGCTCAGCAAGTCGGTATAGTTTGCGTAAGCACCTGTCGGCACATGCACTGCCTTTAGGGCGTCGCAATCGCGAAGTGCCATAGCACCGACATAAGTCACCTTATTGCCGAGGAAAACGAGGTCGGTCAAATTCTCACACCCATAAAAAGCTTCACGCTCGATGCTCGTCACGCCGGCGGGAATGGTGATACTTGTGAGACTGACACAGTCACAGAATGTGGTTTCATCAATAACCGTAACGCCTTGCGGAATTTCTATAGAAGACAAGTCTTCGCACTCTATGAATGCGTACCCACCAATACTTGTCACTCCCTCGGGAATGTCAATGGACTTTAGACTTACACAATACGAGAAAGCCCATCGCCCAATCTTGGTGAGCGATTGAGGAAGGCTCACACTGACAAGACTATTGCAACTGCTGAAAGTGTTTCCTGAAATTTCAGAAATGCCTTCTGGTATTGTGATTTTCGACAAACTTTCGCAGTAGGAAAATGCGGAATAACCTATTTTTTTCAAACTTTCAGGTAAAGTGAGTTTGGACAATCGTTCGCAATCCCAGAAGGCATATTCTTCAATGCTTTCCACCCCCTCAGGGATATTGACACTAGTTAAGTTTGAACAATGACTGAAAACGTTTTTACTAATTGATTTAATCTTCGAAGGCCATGTGATAGCAGTAAGACTACTGCAACCTGAGAATGCTTGGAATCCGATACTATCTACACTCTCTGGAAAATTAATACTTTTTAAGTTTTGCGATAAGAAAACAAAATCGAAACAAGTGAAAACAAAGCAATCGA
>JAUNOO010000006.1 GCA_030531095.1 Bacteroidales bacterium | reverse complement strand
TAGTTAAAATGCTGGCAAAAGCTTGGTTGGAGACATAGAATGCTCAGGACTAATTCTCAAAAACTCTGGTGAGCATTTAATTACAATCCGATAAGGTTTTCTTTTTAAAATAATTAGTATATTTGCACCGGACTTGGCACGACCTCGTCCAGGACATATTACACAAACGAAGAAGCGTTATGCTTATCTCTAAGTCGGGAACGTAGGAAATTCAAGACTTATTCAGAGAGACGGCATAGTGGTTCTCACGCTTACGCGTGGGCTGCTATTACCATATCCTGAATAAAGGTTTTCCTACGACCTCCGACTTAAGACGTGGTAGCATAGTCAGTTCCACGCTTTTTAATTTTAAAAGATTTAAAACCGTCCGACGCGGGACTGAGTAGGGCAGAAACATACAAACGATGAAAGAAGAATTGAGGGCAGTTGGCGCATTCTGCCTCAGAGTTATGAAGAAAAATCTCTTCAGACAAATGGTGCTTATCGCAGTGATTGCTCTGGCAGCTACGCAGGCAAGGGCAGCAAAAGTGACGATTGATGGGATAACTTATGGTGTTTATTCAGAGAGTTATGTTCCATATCCTTTTGCAATAGTAAGCGGGTATTCTGGAACCCCCACAAACGTAACAATACCTTCTTCTGTGGAGTATAATAACGTAACTTATACTGTGACTGGTATTGAAAGTAACGCTTTTTTAAGATGCACCAGTCTGACGAGCATTACAATTCCTAACAGTGTGACTTCTATTTTATATAGTGCTTTTGGTGGTTGTACCAGCCTGACGAACGTAACAATTTCAGAGGACGTTGACTCTATGATCATTTGGGCAGAAGCCTTCAGTGGCTGCACCAGTCTGACGAGCATCACTATTCCCAATGGTACAATCACTATTGGGGATAATGCTTTTGGGAGTTGCACCGGTCTAACGAACATTGCAATTCCTAACAGTGTCACCTATATTGGAGACGGAGCTTTTTCAGAGTGTAGCAGTCTGACGAGCATTGCAATTCCTAATAGTGTCACCTATATTGGAGACGCTGTTTTTCAAAATTGCACCAGCTTGACGAACGTCACATTTTCTGAAAGCGTAGACTCAATGTCTATTGAGGATTATGCATTTAGGTATTGTAGCAACCTCACAAGTATTACGCTTCCAGAAGGCACCACTTACATTGGAGACTACGCTTTCAGTGGTTCTGGCTTGACGAGCATCACAATACCGGGAAGTATTAAAACTTTTTATGGTCTCGATGATTGTGAAAACTTAAAAAGCGTGACACTTGCAGAGGGCGTCGAGCGTATAGCTGACAGGGCATTCTATAAATATAGCGGCATTGAAAGTATCTCTATTCCTAATACTGTGACGTATATTGGGAAATATGCTTTCTATGGTTGCAGCAGTCTTACGAGCGTAACTCTCCCCAGTGGTCTAGACAGTATTGGAACTTATGCCTTTGGAAATTGCGACGGTCTTACGAGCGTCGTCATTCCTGAAAGTGTGACGTACATTGGAGAAAGCGCTTTCCAGTATTGTACAGACTTGACAAGTGTCACACTTCCCAGTGGATTAGATAGTATCAGAAATTCTACATTCTCCAGCTGTAATAATCTCACAAGTATCACACTCCCGGAAAGTTTGAAATGTATTGGCCACGGCGTTTTTTTAAGTTGCAGCAGCCTCAAAAGTATTAATATTCCAGAGAATGTAGATAGTATCGGGTACAGCGCTTTTAATGGTTGCAGCAGCCTTACTAGTATTACTCTGCCTTCGAAGATTAAATCAATTAGCGGTTATGTCTTCAGAGCTTGCTCAAGCTTAACCAGTATCAATATTCCAGAAGGCGTGGAAAGCATTGGAGAATCGGCTTTCTCTGAATGCAAACGTTTGTCCAAACTCACTTTACCTGCAAGTTTGAAGGAATTAGGTTCATACGTATTTTCTGGCTGCGAAGGTTTGTCGAAAATCACAATACCGGAAGGCATTTCTGAAATTTCAGAAAACACTTTCAGCAGTTGCAATAGTCTTGTCAGTGTGAGCCTTCCTCAATCGCTCACCAAGATTGGGCGATGGGCTTTCTCGTATTGTGTAAGTCTAAAGTCCATTGACATTCCCGAGGGAGTGACAAGTATTGGTGGGTACGCATTCATAGAGTGCGAAGACTTGTCTTCTATAGAAATTCCGCAAGGCGTTACGGTTATTGATGAAACCACATTCTGTGACTGTGTCAGTCTCACAAGTATCACCATTCCCGCCGGCGTGACGAGCATCGAGCGTGAAGCTTTTTATGGGTGTGAGAATTTGACCGACCTCGTTTTCCTCGGCAATAAGGTGACTTATGTCGGTGCTATGGCACTTCGCGATTGCGACGCCCTAAAGGCAGTGCATGTGCCGACAGGTGCTTACGCAAACTATACCGACTTGCTGAGCCTCTATGAGCCCAATGTGGTGGAGGACGTGGTGATTATCGGCGCCACGGGCTATGCCACAGCGTGCAGCCGCACTTCGGCACTCGATTTCAGCAGTGCAGAAATTGAGGCGTATGTGGCAAGTGTGACGGAAGACGGCACGAGCGTGGCTCTGCATAAGACGCACAAGACCGCCGTGGGCGAAGGCTTCGTGGTGAAAGGCGCTGAAGGCAGTTACCTTATCCCCACCGCCAGCAGCGAAACGGCCGCCAATCAAGTGAACACACTCGTGGGCACGACCGAAGACGCTACACTGACAAGCGGCGGCGACAGCACCTACTATTATATGGCAGCACTCACGTCGGGCAACGTTGGTTTCACCAAATTGGAGAGCGGCAGCGTGGTCATCCCCGCAGGTCAGGCCTACCTTTCTGCCGCAGTCTCTGTTGCAGAACTTGAGTTCGTTGTCGGAGAAGACTTGACCGCCATCAAGAACGTGCGACTCACCGACGAGGCAAAGGGCAACGGCACTTGGCACACCCTCTCTGGTCTGACTGTCACCAAGCCCACTAAGGGTCTGTATATCCACAACGGCAAGAAAGTCTACGTGCGCTAAATCAAAACGTGATAGACATTTAGTATATCACTCTAATTCCTAATTCAGTAAAGATGGAGGACTGTCGGGATGACAGCCCTCCATTTTTTAGCATCAGGATGCGGCACTGCCATAATGCGGCGAAATGTGTCCACGTGAGATTTGGCACTCGCGAGAGCCAAATCGGTAAGTCGTTAAAACCCAGATGGAACTGCCGATAATCCCGCAATCGGTGTTCGGAGTAGTTCGTTCCGAACTCAATCGAAAGACGCTCTGCAACTAACAGTCAGAAGTCCTCGTCCGTTTCGCGGTAGCGGCAGTCGGGCGGTGTGAGGGCGAAGCTTTCGGCATTGTAGTGTGTGCCGAAACTGAGGCGGAATCCGGCGGAAAGAAGCTGGCGGGCGAGGACGGGATTGCCGCGGAAGCCGTGAATGACCCAAAGGCGGGGCGCGGATGATTGCTTGCGGAGGCGGAGGAGGACGTCGAAGGCGCGGACGCAATGGAGGACGAGGGGGAGGCTGGCGGCGGGGGCGAAGTTGGTCTGGTGGAGGAAGACGCGCTCCTGAAGGGCGAGGTCTGCGCCGCGCAGGCGGTCGAATCCGCATTCGCCGAGGGCGACCACTTGGGGATGGACGACGAGGGCTTCAAAGCCGGCGATGAGCAGGGGGAGTTCGGCGGCGTCGGCTGTCCACCACGGATGGATGCCGCACGAGTAGAACGCGCCGGGACGCGGGGCGAACTGGCTGGGCTGCAAGAGCCACTGCTTCGGCATGGCGATGATGGCGTCGCCGGCGGGGGCAAGGAGGTTGTGGGTGTGGATGTCGCCGACGGGCGGCAGGGCTTGGGGCGTGAGGGCGTCTTTCATGGGCGGTAGGGATGAGGCTTCGCCGTCGTAGTTCTCTCCAGCTCAGGGCACGGGGTCGTATCCGCTTCCTCCCCACGGGTGGCAGCGCAGAAGGCGGCGCAACGCGAGCCAGAGGCCTTTGATGGGGCCGTGCTTGCGGAGGGCTTCGACGGCATACTGCGAACAGGTGGGCGTGAAGCGGCAAGAGGGGGGCGTCAGGGGCGAAATGAAGCGCTGGTAGAACCGTATGGGGGCAATGAGCAAGGCGGTGAGCAGGCTTTTCATGGCGTGGGCGATGAGGTTTCGGCGGCAGGGGCGGTTGAAGCATTGCGCTCGGGGTCGGTCAGACGCTCGGCGATGCGGTGAAGCAGGAGGGGAATGCGCGCAGCGACGGTGCGGCTGTCGACGGGACGCTCGGCAAGCCAGATGAAGCCCACGTGGAGACTTTCGCCCTCGGGGACTACGGCGGTGAGGATGGCCTTGTTGAGGCGGTACGCCTCGCGGAGCTGTCGCTTGGCGCGGTTGCGGTCGACGGCGTGGTGGAGGCGGCGCTTGGCTACGCTGATGAGCACCTGCACGGCGGGGCCTGTGGGCGTGCTTCTGGGCACACGGCGGAAGACGGCGCGGACGGGATAGACCGTAAAGGCGTGGCTGCCTGCCGAGAAGAGGGCTTCGATGTCGCGCTTGCGGCAGAGGTGCTCGGGCTTGGGGAAGGCGTAGGGCTTCATGGGCGGTGTGGCTTTTGGGGTTGGGCTTGCTGTGGCGGCGGAGCGCCTGTATTTCCCCCGGACAAGGCGCGGGGGACGTGAGCGGTGGAAACGGGCAGGAGGTTATAAGACCTGGCGTGCGGAGACGTGGTGCTTATAACCTCCTGTGTCGTGTATGGGGGTAGGGGCGCGTTTGGGGCGCGCAGAAACCTACTTGTTGTGCTCCTCCAAATAGAGGTCGAGCGAACCCGTCATGGATGGGGCTTTGACCGAGGGCGCTTCGAGTTCGAGCGGCAGACCTGCCTCCTCGATGGCCTTTGCCGTGGCTTTGCCGAAGCAGGCCAGCTTGACGCCGTTCTCCTTGAAGTCGGGCACGTTGTGGATGAACGAATCGACGCCGGCGGGGGTGAAGAGGATGACCATGTCGAAGTCGAACTTCTTGTCGGCGGGGAAGGTGTTGCTCACCGTGCGGTACATGACGCACTCGGTGTGGTGGAGCTTCTTGGCCTCGAGCATGAGATGGAACTCATCGCTGTGGACATCACTCTGCGGGATGAGGTATTTCTCGGCCTTGTGTTTTGCCATCACGGTCACGAGGTCGGGCAGGCGGCCAGATTCGGCGTAGAAGACCTTGCGCTTGCGGTATTGCACGTACTTCTGAATGTAGAGCGCTACCGTTTCTGAAATACCGAAGTACTTCATGTCGTCGGGGATGGCCACGCGCATTTCCTTGCACAGGGTGAAGAAGTGGTCGATGGCGTGGCGGGAGTTGAACACTATCGCGGTGTGGTCGAGCACTTGCACTTTCTGTTTCCGGAACTCGGCGGCGCTCAGACACTCCACCTTGATGAAGGGGTGGAATACAAGCTCTACGCCGTACTTCCGCGCAATGTCAAAATAAGGGGACTTTTCGGACGATGGTTGAGGTTGTGAAACAAGGATCTTCTTTACCATTTATACCTTGGATGTTTTTTTCTTATAAAATTGATGGCAAATTAATGCTTGCCCAAAACAAAACCCGCCATAATGTGAGGGCGGGGACGATTTCGAGCGCACAAAGGTACAAAATAAAATGCACCCAGCCGCCACGAGTGGCGAAAAATGTGCGAAAGCACCTGAAAAATAGCGCGATTTTGACAATTCCGAGCATGCAAAAGAAGAGGTAGCGCTGCATGGAATAGTCCAAATCGAAGTAGACAACGAGCAGTGCGACGGGCAAAATGAGAAGGCCTAAACCTACGACGGAGAAGATGTAGGAGTCGGTCCATTGCGCGCACTGGGAGCGGTCGAAAAAGACGTGGTTGACGAGGCTGTAGAGCAACGTCTTGAGGGCGACGAGGAGGAGGAAGCCGCCCGTGGCGAGGGCGAGCAGGAGGTAGGGCGACTCGGGCAACGGCGCGGTCGTGGGGTCGTGGTGGAGCGTGTCGTAGAAGAGGAGGCTGAAGGCGAACGCTGCCTGGAACACGAGGTAGACGACGCCGCGCACTTCGCTGTCGGTGCGCTCCGAACCGTACTCGGCGGCAGACTTGTCGCGGAACAGGGAGGCGATGCGTCCCCGCAGGAAGGGCCACGAGTGGGACAGCACCCACGCCGTGAGGAGGAAACAGACGAGGAGGAGGGCGGTGACGTAGTCGTCGGAGCGGAAGCTGTAGGGCTGGGGGCTGCCCGTGAAGCCGTCGGAATAGGGTAAGTCCACTTCCTCAAGGGTGAAGAAGGGCAACTGCACGTCCTCGGGTTTCTCGAAGTGGGCGATGGCGGGCGCCTTGGCGTAGGGGGCGACGAGGAAGAGGTCGCGCACGTCGAGGGTCTTCAAGGCTTCAAAGGGACTCACCACGGGCTCGGATGTGGCGGCGGAGTCGAGGACGGCACTGTCGGCGACTGCGGGTTGTACGGCGACCTGCTGGAAGTTTGCCGACGGGGCGGCTTCAGATTGGTGGACGACTGCCGGCTGTGGCGTTGCCTGTTGTGGGACCGCAACGTGCTCCGCCGACGGCGCAAGGGAGTCGGCAGCGGTCGTCGTGACGACCGTTTGGAGTGAGGTTGTGTAGAGCGAATCGGGCATTGCGGTTTTACTTTTGAAGACTTTATGACCTCTGGACGGGGACGGCTCAGAGCGCGGCGTACTTGCGCACGGCGGCGTCCCACAGGGGCGTGTTGGCGGCGAGCTCGAGGGCTTCGGCGGGCGTTTGTGCCACGCGCCAGATTTGCTTGTGCTGCGGGCGCATGAACTGCTCGTCGGTGGCGCGGTCGAGCTGTGCGAGGAGGGCGTCGAAGTAGCCCGCCGTGTTGAGCACGATGATGGGCTTGAGGTAGAGCCCGAGCTGCTTCCAGGTGATGATTTCGAGGAGTTCCTCGAGCGTGCCTACACCGCCGGGCAGGGCAATGCAGGCGTCGGACATCTCCGCCATCGTCTCCTTGCGGCGGTGCATGTCGTCGGTGGTGATGAGGCGCGTCATGCCGTCGTGCTGCCAGCCCTGTTCGACCATGAACCGGGGGATTACGCCAATGGCTTCGCCGCCTGCCGCCAGACAGGCATCGGTGGCGGCGCCCATGAGACCGGTGCGGCCGGCGCCGTTGACGAGGGTGTGGCCCTGGCGGGCGATGAGCGTGCCGAGCTGACGCGCGGCGTTGAGGTAGACGGCGGGGACTTGCCCGCTCGAGGCGCTGTAGACGGTGATGGTCATTTGGGGGCTGTGTTTGACGTTGGTGGAGAAATATGGAAAACCTCCGCTCGCCAGTTTGCAGACGTGGCGGGCGCAGGCTGTTTCAGAAGTGCGCTGGGCTTAAAGGTTGAAGGCTTCCTTCACGCGGTCCACGTAGTCGAGCTTCTCCCAGGTGAAGAGTTCTACCTCGACCGACTTGTCGCCCTGGCTGGCGGAGTGGAACGTCTTGACGACGGTCTGCGGTTCGCGGCCGACGTGGCCGTAGCTGGCGGTCTCTTCGTAGATGGGGTAGCGCAGGCGGAGGCGTTCTTCAATCTCGCGCGGGCGGAGCGGGAAGAGGGCCTTGACCTTCTCGGCAATTTCGCCGTCGGAGAGGGCGACGTGGCTTTTGCCGTAGGTGTTGACGTAGATGGATATGGGCTCTGCCACACCGATGGCGTAGCTGAGTTGCACGAGCATTTCGTCTGCCACGCCGGCTGCCACCATGTTCTTGGCGATGTGGCGTGCGGCGTAGGCTGCCGAGCGGTCCACCTTCGAGGGGTCTTTGCCCGAGAAGGCACCGCCGCCGTGGGCACCCTTGCCGCCGTAGGTGTCGACGATGATTTTGCGGCCCGTGAGGCCCGTGTCGCCGTGGGGACCGCCGATGACGAACTTGCCCGTGGGGTTGACGTAGTATTTGATTTCGCCTTTGTGGAAGAGGGCTTTCACTTCGGGCGTGTTGACGCGCTCTTCGAGGACGCGGGGGATGAGAATGTCGATGACGTCGCGGCGGATTTGTGCCATCATCTGTGCGTCGGCGGCTTCCTGGCTACCGGCTTCGGCGGTGCTGATGAACTCGTCGTGCTGCGTGGAGACAACGATGGAGTCGATGCGCACGGCGCGGTCGTTGTCGTCGTATTCGATGGTCACCTGGCTCTTGGCGTCGGGGCGCAGGTAGGTCATCACCTTGCCCTCGCGGCGTATTTCGGCAAGGACAATCATGAGGTCGTGCGCCAGCGAGAGGGGCAGCGGCATGTAGGTGTCGGTCTCGTTGTTGGCGTAGCCGAACATCATGCCCTGGTCGCCCGCGCCCTGTTCGGCGGGGTCGCTGCGGTCGACGCCGCGGTTGATGTCGGCGCTCTGCTCGTGGATGGCGCTGAGGATGCCGCAGCTCTCGGCGTCGAACTTGTACTCGGCCTTGGTGTAGCCAATGCGGCGGATGGTGCGGCGCACGATGTCCTGCAAGTCAGCGTAGGCGTTTGATTTTACTTCTCCGGCAACGACCACCTGTCCGGTCGTCACGAGGGTTTCGCAAGCTACTTTCGAGTTGGGGTCATAGGCCAGCAACTCGTCAAGCACGGCGTCAGACACTTGGTCTGCCACCTTGTCGGGGTGTCCTTCCGACACCGATTCGGATGTAAAAAGATATCCCATTTCTACTTAGAGTGGTTAGGGGTTAAAACAAAAAAACTGCTCTCGCCGAAGCGGAAGCAGGACGTATGTGGAGATTTGTCTGTGAGCACGCCGTATGCGCCACGCGGCACGCCGGGACGCGGCGGTACCTTCGTCGTTTTAGCATTGTTTTTAAGAGGTTGCAAGCAGCCAAATCTGTCCTCGTCCTTATTATCGGGTGCAAAGTTACAGAGTTATTTTGGATTGGCAAAGGGGAAGGGGGCATAAAAAGAACTGCCCCGTGCACATCGGCGTGCGCGGGGCAGTTCCTTTAATTTAATGTATAATGTATGTCTGTTTCCGCAGTCGCGGCGAGCAGGCTTTAGAGCTTCACCTTCTTGGAGGTGGACTGTGCGTTGCAGGTGACGCTGGTCATGTAGACGCCGCTACCCGTCTTGACCGGCACCGTGATGGTGGAGGCGTTCGATGTGGCGGTGGCCACTACGCGGCCGAGGTCGTCGCAGACGATGACGCGCTTGCTGAGGTCGTCAGTGCCCGGGCAGTTCACAACGATGTTGCTGTCCTTGCCGACGATGCTGAAGCCCTGCTGTGAGAGCGGGCTGGAGATGCTCGACGGAATGCTGCTCTTGAGCGAGAGGCGGAACACGTTTGTGGCGTGCGACTTCACGCTCGTGGTGATGCCGCCGGTCACGTCGTCCATGGCGCTCTGCTGCTGCACGTCGCGGCAGGTATAGGTGGAGTCTACGCTCAGGGCGGGGATGTCGCTGAAGTCGAGCGTCACGTTGCGGGTGCTGGCGTCGAGGTTGACGATGGCGATGGCCACGTCGCCGTTCTCGAGGTCCTTAGCGAAGACAACGATGCTGTCCTGCTCAGAAATGAGGTCGGCCTGCTGGCCCATCTTGTCCTGGTTGAGGGCAATCATTTCCTTGTTCTGGATGATGGCAAGGTCAGTAGCGTTGATGCCATTGCGCGGATCGAAAGAGAGTGCCATGGGAGAGGACCACATACACCAGAGAGCGAACTGCGTGCGGTATTCGTCGTCGGTCATACCCGGGCCAGTGGCGCAGAGGTCATTGCTCGACTTGCCCGTACCGCGGAGGCCGGTGCAGAGCATGTCGGCGTCGTTGAAGCGGTTCACGCCTTGGTAGGCGGCGAGGTCCTTCATGGCGTCGATACTCTGGGTAACGCCGACGCCCGTGCCGCTGCCAATCCAGCAGTCGCGTACGTCCTGACTGATGCGCCAGCATACGCCGCCCACTTCAGCACCCCATTTCCACGGTTCGCGCACGCCCCATTCGCAGATGTAGAGCATGATGTCGCGGCCGCTGGCGTTGAAGGCGTCGGCGAGTGCCTTGTAGCGCGTCTTGGCGGTCTCCACGTCGCTCGGCGCGTTGCAGTAGTCGCACTTCACGATGTCGATGCCCCAGTCGGCGTAGGTGTTGGCGTCGATGGTCTCGTAGCCGTACGAACCGAAGGCACCGGCGCAGGTGTAGGAGGCGGCGTCGGTGTAGAGGCCGAACTTCATGCCCTTGTTGTGGACGTAATCAGCCACAGAGGCCATGCCGTTGGGGAAGCGCGTGGCGTTGGGCTGCGGCTTGCCGTCCGAGGCGCGCGAAGAGGCGTGCCACCAGTCGTCGAGCATGATGGTGTTCCAGCCGCAGTCGTCGAGGTCGTTCTCCTCGAAGAGGGTCACGACGCTCTGTACGATTTCTTCAGAAACTTCGTCCTGCACGGAGTTCCACGACAGCCAGCCCATGAAGGGGATGGGGAGCGAGAGGTCGTCCGATACGGTGAAGGAGATGGGGTAGTCGGTGGTCGTGCCGTCAAGGGTGACGTGGGCGTAGTAGGTGTACTCGCCTTCGTCCTCAACGGTGCCGTCAACAATCTGACGCTCAGCGTTCCACGTCAGACCTTCGGGCAGTCCGTCCACAGTGACGACGGCGTCAGCGCTCGAGGCGCGCACCTTGTGCATGAAGCGCACGCCGGGCTGCGAGAATACGGTCTGTGCCGTGGCGAGACCGGCCGTCATGTCGTCTTCCGAGATGATGGCGGGACGCGTGGAGTTCTGGTCCTGGAATTCGAGGTAGGCATTGGCCCAGTCAACGTGGTCGTAGGCGTTGGTGCCGTCCGAACCGTTGGTGATTTTCAGGATGAGGTATTTCCAGCCGTTCACGTCGACGTCAATCTCGGGCGTGGTGGTGTCAAGACCGCTGATTGTGCCCTCAGCCACGGTTTGTGTGGCACCGCTCTCGGCCTGCAGGTAGACGAGGTAGTCGCAGATGGCGTTGGAGCTGCTGGCGCTGCTCTCCACTTCGTCGTCGATGCCCACGCGGGTGTAGAATCGCGTCACGCTGCCGTTGAGCTTGACCACGATGGTGCCTTCAGAGTGCGTACCCACGCCGCTTGAGTAAATTGTGTCCTTGAGCGTGATGGCGTTGCCGTCGATGCTCTTGTTGGCCTGGATGGTGCTCCAGCCGCAGGTGGCGTTTTCCAGTTCGAGCGAGCTGAGGGGAATGTTCTCCATGCCTTCTGCAGCCTCGGGGATGTCCACCGTGTTGCCCGTGTCAACGTAGTCGGCGGTTTCGGGCGCTATGTCCGTGTAGACAAAGTAGGCATTCGCCCACGATACCTGGTCGGCCCAGGCCACAGATCCCGTTTCGAGGAGCAGAACGAGGTAGTCGCAGTCCGTCAGGTCGATGTCGACGGGCACGGTGAAGGTATCTGTGCGGTAGATGGTGCCGCTCATGACCGTTTCCTGGCTGCCGTCCTTATAGACCGAGATGGTGTAGGGCACAACGCCGTGGGCGTCGGCAGTGGAAGCCTCGTCGTCCACACCGAGACGGGCGTGGAAGCTCGTGGCGCCGTTCACCTTGATGATGGCCTTGGACTCGGCGTGCGTACCCACGCCCGTGGTGTAGGTCGTGTCCTTCAGCACGATGGGATTGCCGAACGTCGTGAGGTTGGCCTGCACCGCATTCTTGCTGTTGTCGTCGTAGTAGGTGATTTTCGTCAGGTCGAGCGAACTGAACAGGCAGATGCTGTCGCCTGTGGGCGGGTCAACGGTGACGCCGTCGGCTTGTGCGGTGGCGAAGCCCAACGGAGACGCCAGCAACAGGGTTGCCATTGCCGTCCGCCATTTCTTAAAAGTAATCATGTGCATTTCAGAAATTGGTATTTGGTTAATTATTGAATTTGTAGATTATCTGGTTTTCCTTGTGGGGGTGACCGCAACGCACCATGTCACGAACACGTCATATATAGCGGTGAGAAATACATAACTCTGCGTGTGGGCGCACTACGGCATGCTGCAAATTTAGAAGTTTAATTCTTAATATACAAGGCGGAGCGGTGATTTTTGGGCGGAAGTCCCTGAAATGGCCACCGAACTGCGTTTTTTAGGGGGCGAAGCCCAATGCCGCCGCCAATCCCGCGCCATAAAATTTCTTTCTGAACCGCTTTTCAATAGGAAGTGAGTCCGACATAAGGAAATGAGTCTGATATAAGAAAAAGGGGCAAAGCCAAAAGGCGTCCGAAAAAACATTCAAGTTTTTTTCGGACGCCTTTTTATTCGCATTTCCCACCCCGTTTTCCCTCGTTTTTTGCTCTCAAAAAATAGTCCTGAGCTTTTGAGAATTAGTCCTGAGCTTTTGAGGAAGTATCACAGGACTAAGTTTCAAAGGTTCTGGTGGGAGATTAAAAAGCTGGTCTCTGCCTACTGGAGAAGCTGGAGGGCTTTCTGCACGATGTCGTTCTTCGTGTTGATGATTTGGTAGTACTCCGAGCGGTCCCAGACGTTGTAGGCAATGAGGGCTTTGAGGCTGAAGCGCAAGTCGGTGAGTGTCTTGGCGCGCTCGTCCTCGTCCTTGGGCTTGAGGTCCTTCTCCTTGGCCTTGGCTTCGACTTCGTCGAGGAGCGACTGTGGCACTTCGTAGTTGGCCTTGTATTCGTCGAAGGTCTTGTAGGTACTCTTCAGTTCGGCGCGGTGCTCGTCGGCGAATTTGAGGACGGCCTGCGTGATGAGGCTGTTGCGGCTGATGGCGCGGTAGTAGGGGGTGTAGGTGGTGGTGTCGAGCGGCACGAAGACGTCGGGCATGATGCCGCCACCGCCGTAGACGGTGCGTCCTTCGACGAGGGTCTTGTAGACTTTGCTGCTGTCGAGGTGGATGCTGTCGACGTGCATCAGTTCGCCGTGGGTGTAGCGGTTGTTGAGGTCTTCGCTGTATTCCTCCTTCTCGCCCTTGACGTAGGGCTTCTGGATGCAGCGGCCGGAGGGGGTGTAGTAGTGCGACACGGTGAGGCGTATCATGGAGCCGTCTGGGAGTTCGACGGGACGCTGCACGAGGCCTTTGCCGAAGGTGCGTCGGCCCACGATGGTGCCGCGGTCGTGGTCCTGGACGGCGCCGCTGACGATTTCGGCAGCCGAGGCGGTGTATTCGTCCACGAGGATGGTGAGGCGGCCCTTATTGAAGAGTCCGCCGCTCTTGGCGTTGAGCACTTGCTTGGACGCTGTGCGGCCTTCGGTGTAGACCACGAGACTGCCCTGCGGCAGAAATTCGCTCGCCACGTCGACGGCTGCGCCGAGGTAGCCGCCGCCGTTCATCGTGAGGTCGAAGATGAGGTCGCGCATGCCCTCCTTTTGGAGATTCTGGATGGCAGTGTGGATTTCCTCGCCTGAGGTGGCGCCGAAGCGGTCGAGGTGGATGTAGCCGATGCCGGGGGCTATCATGTAGGCGGCGTCGAGGGTGTTGACGGGAATCTTGTCGCGCGTAATCTTGAAGGTGAGGAGGTCCTTCACGCCGCGGCGCACTACGCCGAGCACGACTTTGGAGTCTTTGGGGCCGCGGAGTTTGCGCATGATGCTGTCGCGGTCCATCTTGACGCCGGCAATGGGTTCGCCGTCGACGCTGACGATGCGGTCGCCCGCCACGATGCCGGCGCGCTCGCTGGGGCCTTTCGACGTGGGCTGGATGACGACGAGGGTGTCGTCGAGCATATTGAACTGCACGCCGATGCCCTCAAAGTTGCCCTCGAGGGGTTCGTTGAGCTTCTTGGTCTGCTCGGCGTTGGTGTAGGACGAGTGGGGGTCGAGCTTCTCGAGCATGCCGTTGATGGCGTCTTCCACGAGTTTCTTCTGGTCGACGCTGTCGACGTAGAGGTTCGTGATGGCCAGTTGGGCGTATTGGAGTTTGCGGATTTGCTCGATGTCTATTTCGGCGGCTTCGCCTTGCGCAAGGGCGCAGCTCGTGAGGCCGCAGAGGGATACGATGATGAGGAATAACTTCTGTTTCACTTAGCGTCTATGTTTTTGTAGTTGTGTCTCAGGGTTTGGGTTTGCGCTGCGGGAGGAAGTCGGTGACGTCCTTCCCGAAGGCGATGAGTTCGCGCACGACGCTCGAGGAAATGCTCGAGTAGTGGGGCTCGGTGAAGAGCATGACGGTCTCGACGTTGCCCAGGCGGAAGTTCATGTTGGCGATGTCGCGCTCATACTCGAAGTCCTTGACCGAGCGCAAGCCGCGCAGGATGAAGCTGGCGTTTTCGCGGTGGGCGAGGTCGATGGTGAGGTCGTCGTACGCCACGACGCGGACGCGGGGGTCGTCGGCATAGAGTTCACTGATGGCGCGGACGCGTTCTTCGGGGCTGTAGAGGGCGCGCTTGTTCTCGTTGAGGCCCACGCCGATGACGATTTCGTCGAACATGGGCAGACCGCGTTCCACGATGCTCGCGTGCCCCACGGTGAAGGGGTCGAACGAGCCGGGGAAGATAGCAATTCTTTTCATTTTCAGAGGGCCGCAGTGGCGGCGGTTGAGGTCTATGTTGATGGCGGGGCGGGCTGAGAGGGATTTCCCCTCCCGTCCCGGGGCTGACGGGCGCAGAAACTTATCGGGGGCGGGGCGGCTGTGGGCGGAATGCCGTTCAGACGGCTTGCGATGCCGCTTCGTCTTCGTCCTCCTCGGCGAGGTCTTCTTCGACGACGAGGTTGTTGATGATGAAGTTTTGACGCTCCATCGTGTTCTTGCCCATATAGTACTCGAGGAGCTCCTTCACCTGGTCGCTCTTGTGGAGCGTCACCTGGTCGAGGCGGATGTCGGGGCCGATGAAGTGCTTGAACTCGTCCGACGAGATTTCGCCGAGGCCTTTGAAGCGGGTGATTTCGGGGTCGGGGCCGAGCTTTTCGATGGCGGCGAGGCGTTCTTCCTCGTTGTAGCAGTAGATGGTCTCGAACTCGGAGCGCTCTGACGTCTTGGCCTTCTTCAGGATGGCGGCGCCGGCGCTCTTGTCGTCGACGCTCTGCACTTTGGCGGCGCCGCGCGCCTTCTTCTTTTTGTTGCGGACGCGGAAGAGGGGCGTCTGGAGGATATAGACGTGCCCCTTCTTGATGAGGTCGGGGAAGAACTGGAGGAAGAAGGTAATCATGAGCAGGCGGATGTGCATGCCGTCCACGTCGGCATCGGTGGCGACGATGACCTTGTTGTAGCGCAAGCCGTCGAGCCCGTCTTCGATGTTGAGGGCGGCCTGGAGGAGGTTGAACTCCTCGTTCTCGTAGACCACTTTCTTGGTTAGGCCGAAACAGTTGAGCGGTTTGCCGCGCAGGGAGAAGACCGCCTGCGTGTTGACGTCGCGGCTCTTCGTGATGGAACCGCTGGCGGAGTCGCCCTCGGTGATGAAGATGGCGGAGTCGAGGCGCGGGTCGTATTCGTCCTCCTCGTCCTTCTTTTTCGCCTTGGGGGCGGGGTCGTTGAGGTGGATGCGGCAGTCGCGCAGCTTGCGGTTGTGGAGGTTGGCCTTTTTGGCGCGTTCGCGTGCCAGTTTGGTGACGCCGGCAATGGCCTTGCGCTCCTTTTCGCTCTCCTGGATTTTCTGCTGGATGATTTCGGCGATGTCGGGGTGCTTGTGGAGGTAGTTGTCGACGTTCTCCTTGACGAAGTCGCCCACAAACTTGTTGACGCTCACGCCCGAGAGGGGGAAGGGGTTGCCGTGGGTGTCCTTGGGGGGCGCCATGACGAGCGAGCCGAGCTTGATTTTCGTCTGGCTCTCGAAGAGCGGTTCGATGACGCGCACGGAGATGGCGGCGACGAGGCCGTTGCGCACGTCCTGCACGTCGAAGTTCTTGCCGTAGTGCTCCTTGATGGTGCGGCCGATGTGCTCCTTGAAGGCGCTCTGGTGGGTGCCGCCCTGGGTGGTGTGCTGGCCGTTGACGAAGGAGTAGTATTCCTCGCCGTACTGCGAAGTGTGGGTGAAGGCGATGTCAATGCCCTGCCCCGTGATGTGTACGATAGGGTAGAGTCCCGGTGCCGTCATGTTGTCGTTCAGAAGGTCCTCCAGTCCGTTGCGGCTCATGATGCGGCGGCCGTTGTGGAAGACGGCGAGGCCGGTGTTGAGGTAGGTGTAGTTGCGCAGCATGACGTCGACGAACTCGCTGTGGAAGCGGTAGCCCGAAAAGAGCGTGTCGTCTGGCTGGAAGTAGATGTATGTGCCGTTCTCCTCCGCGCTGTCGCCCTCGGTGTCGCTCACTAGGCGGCCTTTCTCGAAGATGACTTCGCGCATTTTGCCGTTGCGGTAACTGCGTGCCACGAAGCGGTTGCTGAGGGCGTTGACGGCTTTGAGACCTACGCCGTTCATGCCCACCGAGGCGGTGAATACGGCGGTGTCGTACTTGGCACCCGTGTTGAGCTGCGACACGGCGTCCTTGAGCGAGCCGAGGGGGATGCCGCGGCCGTAGTCGCGCACTTCGGCGGCGAGGTCGTCGGGGATATTCACCTCGATGCGCTTGCCGTAGCCCTCGTTGAACTCGTCGATGCTGTTGTCGATGGCTTCTTTCAGGAGCACGTAGATGCCGTCTTCGGCGTGCGAACCGTCGCCCAGGCGGCCGATGTACATACCGGGGCGCTGGCGGATGTGGGTCACGTCGTCGAGGTGGCGTATCTTGCTTTCATCGTAGTCGTCCGCCGTGCCACGCGGCGCTGGTGCCGGTGCGGCGGCCAGACTGCTGTCGGCCGGTGTGGTCTGGTCGAATAATTCGTTTTCCGTCATAGGTTTGTATCAGAAAAAAGTGGGCGGGCAGGTTTGGAGTGTGGGGAGAAAGGCGTGCGCGGCCCGCATCGCGTTCAGAGTTTAGCAGGAAGGCGTTCTGGGATTGCCCGCGTAGGGGAGAAGACTGTGCGCCTCCTGCTCAGATTTCCGCCTTGAAGCAACGGCGGCGCTTGTGCTGTTCCGTCTTGAAGTACTGCCACTGGCTCTGCACCTTGTCGTTCAGTTCCAGTTCGGGGTTGCTTTCGGCGTATTCGAAGCCCAACTTCTGGTAGACGGGGATGAGGTCGGTGAAGAGCAGTGCGTTCACGCCCTTGCCCTGATAGTCGGGGCGGACAGCCACGAGCAGCAGGTCGAGCACCTTGGGACGCTTCCACATCAACGCCTTCAGCAGGTGGTACCAGCCGAAGGGCAGCAGCCGTCCCCGCGCCTTTTGCAGGGCGCGCGACAGTGAGGCCATCGAGATGCCCACTGCCACCAGTTCGTTCTCCGCGTTCTCCACGAGCGTCACCATCCGCAGGTCGAGGATGGGGACGTACATGTTGACGTACTGGTCAATCTGGCGCTCCGTCATTTTCGAAAAACCGAAGAGCGGCGTGTACGCCTCGTTGATGAGGCGGAATATTTCGTGGCCGATGCCCGACGTCCGCACCATCTTCTTGTCGGTGAGCTTGCGGATGTGGAGGCCATACTTCTGGCTGATGATGTTCGAAATGCGCAAGTGCTTTTCGGGAATGGCGTCGGGAATGTAGATTTTCATCTCCACCCAGTCGGCCGACTTCTCCAGTCCCAGCTGCGCCATGTGTTCGGGGTAGTAGGGGTGGTTGTAGATAGTCGCCATGGTGGAGAGCTGGTCGAAGCCCTCCACGAGCATGCCCTCAGCGTCCATGTCGGTGAAGCCCAACGGGCCTTCAATTTCCGTCATGCCGCGTTCGCGTCCCCATGCCTTGACCGTGTCGATGAGCGCGCGGCTCACCTCGATGTCGTCCACGAAGTCAATCCATCCGAAGCGGACGGCCTTTTTCTGCCACGCCTCGTTGGCGCGGTGGTTGACGATAGCCGTCACGCGGCCCACGATTTTTCCCTCGTCGTTGTAGGCCAGGAAGTGGTCGGCTTCGCAAAATTCGAAGGCGGCGTTCTTCTTGGGTGAGAACGTGTTGAGCATATCGTCGTAGAGGTCAGGAACCGAATAAGGGTTGTCCTTGTAGAGTTCGTAGTTGTATCGGATGTAGCGTTTCAGTTCGGCTTTTGTCGTGACTTTCTTGATGTGGACAGACATGGTGACCGGTTGTGAATGTGTGATGTAATAATGTTTTCAGGCCACAAAGGTACATATTTTTTTTGAGCAAAGGCTCTAATAAATATAAAGATGAGCCGCGGGGGACGTAGTGGCAGCCGTCGGGCGCGACTTGTCGTATAAGTATCAGACCGAAGCGGGATTGCAATCCACTGCTTCGGTCTGATTTTGATTTCACAGCAGGTCAATACTTGTGCTCGTCCGTCTCAAGCTCTTTCCCCGAAAGACCCTTGCGGTCGATGGCGTGCCAGGCATAGATGATGTAGGCCAGCACAAAAGGTATCAGCAGCGACACCCATGCCATCGTCTTCAGCGTGAACAGACTGGAGCAGCTGTTGGTCAGCGTCAGCGAACTCTGCAGGTCGGCGGTCGAAGGATAATAGGACGTCCCGTTGTAGCCAGCTACAAGGAAGAGTGCCACCACGGTCAGCACCGTGCCGATGCCCGCAGGCCAGATTCCGCGCACAAACGTGGGGCGAACCAGCGTGCCCACCACGCCAAACAGCACCAACACCACGCCCACGGCGAACAACACCAGTGTGGCAGGCATTTCGAGGAAGTTAGTCAGGTATTTGTAGGGCACGAGCGATACGGCGCCGGTTTCGTCTACGGCGAAGCCCGCTTTCGTCAGCAGGTAGACCACGAAGGCGAGGAAGCATATCAGGAAGGGAACGGTGTCGGCCAAGACCTGACGGCGGATGCGGGGGCGCAGTGCCTCGTCGGCCAGATTGTCGAGCAGATAGAGCGAGCCGAGCACGCGGGCGAGGAAGACCACTGCCATGCCAAACACGAGGTTCCACGGCTGAGCCACGGCGTCGAGTCCGTGCCAGGCGTTCGCCCAGCGACTAATGGCGGGCACCAGCATACCGCTTTCGCCCATCACGTCTTTTTCCACTACGAAAGCCGAACCAGTGAAGAACGTCGCCACCGCCATGCCAAGCAACAGCGGACCGAGAATGCCGTTCGCCACGAGCAGGCGGCGGTAAGTGTTGCGGCCCAGCAGGTTGCCGGCTTTCGACTGGAATTCGTAGCTCACCGCCTGGAAGATGAATGTCGCCAGAATGAGCATCCACACCCAGTATGCCCCGCCGAAACTCGTGCTGTAGAAGAGTGGGAAGGCGGCGAAGAAGGCTCCGCCGAAGGTGACCAGCGTCGTGAAGGTGAACTCCCATTTTCTGCCGGTCGAGTTTACGATGAGGGCGCGTTCCTCTTCTGTTCGTCCAAGACTGAAGATGAGGCTGTTGGCGCCCTGCACAAAGAGCAGGAACACCAGGAGACCGCCCAGAAGGGCCACGAGGAACCACCAGTATTGTTGGAGAAATGTGTAGGTTATCATATTGCTGTCGGAATATTGAGGTTCAGGAGTGTAATTAGTCCAACTGGCAGCCCTTGATGGCGCGGCACATAATGCGCACCTCGGCAATGAGCAGCACGGTGAAGATAATGAGGAAGAGGACGAACGTCGTGATTACCGCACCTGCCGAGAGGCTCGACACGGCGGCATTCACGGGTAGCAGGTCTTGGATAGCCCAAGGCTGACGACCCACTTCGGCGACAATCCAACCGGCCTGCGATGCCAGATACACAAGCGGAATTGACCACAGTCCGGCGTGGAGCAGCCAGCGGTTCTGTTCGAGTCTGTTCTGCCTGCCGTACCACCACACCAGCAACAGGACGAGCAGCAGCAGGCAGCCGACGCCTACCATGACGCGGAACGACCAGTACACGAGCCCCACGGGAGGCACCAGTTCTTCGGCCTCTTGGATATAGCCGTAGCCGAAGTAGGCCTTGTGCTCATTCAGCGTCTTGAGCGCCTCGTTCTTGGCGTTCTGGTCGCCCTTGGCGTGGCCCTCGCGGAAGTCCTTGAAAGCCTCCAGCGCCAGTTTGCCACGCGCCATCTTCTCCGCAGCCGAGGGCACGCGTTCGCCGTCGGGCGTCGTGTAGCCGTCAATGATGTCCTGCGTACCGGGCACGAAACCCTCAAAGTCGTGCGTCGCCAGGAACGACAGTGCGCCGGGCACCTCTATGCCGGGCACGACCGAGAAGGGAGCCCCTTGTCCGCCGCGTTCCAAGCCTTCGGCAGCAGCCAGTTTCATGGGCTGGTTGCGCGCCATGTCCAGACCCGAGCGGTCGCCCGTAAACATCACGAGCAGAGCCGCCACGATGCCCACAACAGCCCCCACCTTGATGCTCGCCAGCGCCATGAGGCGGTTGCGACCGCGCAGCAACATCCAGCTGCTCACGCCCACCGTAAACACAGCCCCGAGCATCCAGCCACTTGTCACTGTGTGGCAGAACTTCGTCACCGCTTCGGGCGCGAACGCCACGGCGAAAAAGTCCATCATCTCGTTGCGCACCGTCTCGGGGTTGAATTCCATGCCGACCGGATGCTGCATCCACGAGTTCGCCACCAGAATCCACCACGCCGAGAGCGTCGCCCCCAGCCCCGTGAGCCACGTCGAAGCCAGGTGGAAACCGCGCCCCACCTTGTTCCAACCGAAGAACATCACCGCGATGAACGTCGCCTCCATGAAGAAGGCCACGATACCCTCGATGGCGAGCGGTGCGCCGAAGATGTCGCCCACAAACCACGAGTAGTTGCTCCAGTTTGTGCCGAATTCAAATTCAAGAATAATGCCTGTGGCCACGCCGATGGCAAAGTTGATACCGAAAAGCTTCTGCCAGAATTGGGCAGTGCTTTTCCAGAACTCGTCCTTCGTGCGGACGTAATTAGTTTCCATAATGCCCATCACGAGGGCGAGCCCCAACGTCAGCGGGACGAAGAGCCAGTGGTAGCAGGCCGTGAGGGCGAATTGCGCCCGCGACCAGTCCAGCAATGCAGAGTCTGTGATGTCAAGTAGCGTCATGATATTGAGTAGTTTAAAGTAGAGTTTGCGTTAATGTTTTCGTAGTGGGGGCAGCGCCGTTCATTCCCTTTCGCGTTCCTCGCCGAAGTCCTTCGTTTTCATGGCAGGACTTCTTCCGCTTCTGCCCGAACTCCTCCAGTTCTAAGGCCGAATCCCTTCAATGAGTTCGCGCCCCACGGTCTCCTGTTTCTCCGCCTCCGTCTTTCCGCCCAACACCGGCTGGAAGAAAAAGAGGCGCAGCACGAGGAAGAACACGAGCAACTTGAGGATAATGATGACCCAGAGCGTCCGTCCCCAAGTCATCTGCCGGAAGCCGTCGCGGTAGAACCGCCACACGGCCGTCACGCTGGAAATTATGCGCTTCATTAGGGCAAAAATATTAAATTCAATTTAGATAACCATACCTTTTCCGTAATTTTTCGTTCCCCGTGGCGGTAAGTGGTACGCCCCAGCCCTCAGTTTTGAAGCCGCTCTGCGCGGGTGCGGAAAATCATGGCGCGTCCCGACGACGTGCCAAGCAGTCCCCGACAATGCTACCTCTGAGCCTATCGGCGTCCGAAAAAGACATTCAAGTTTTTTCGGACGCCTTTTTATTCGCATTTCCCACCCCGTTTCCTCTCGTTTTTTGCTCTCAAAAAATAGTCCTGAGCTTTTTGAACTTAGTCCTGAGCTTTTGGGGAATTAGCTCAGGACTATTTCTTAAAAGCCCAGGACTAAGTTGCAAAAGCTGTGCGCAGCGCTTATTTTGTCGTCGCGCCGATGACGAAGCCTGCCGTTTGGGCGTTGAACTCGGGGGCGTAGAGGCTCTGGACGCGCGAGGTGCCGCACTGATATGTGCCGGCGCGGTCGGTGATGTACTCTTCCGTCAGCGTGTAGGAGCCCTTGCGGAGGCGTTCGATGAAGAACTCGGTGGAGGCGTCGCGGACTACGCGGTAGGCCGACAGACCGCCAGTCCAGAGACGGCCGGAGAGGGCGTTGCGCGGTTCGAGGTTGGCGGCGCGGGCGGATTTGAGCGAAACGAAATCGAAGTCGCGGTCGGCGGTGAGGGTGAATACCTGACGGACGCGCTCGCCCGGGGCGATGGCGGCGTGCTCGGCGAGGGGCGTCCAACTGTTGTTGCGCCACACTTCAAAGCGGCGGGTGAGGGAGAGACCCGTGGCGCTCGTTTCGACTTGACTGGCGGGGACGGTGTACTGGGCGTAGACGCTGCCCCACGACAGACCGTCGGTGGATTTGCGGAGGGTGATGGACTGTGCCGCAAGGGCTTTCGCGTCGGTGTAGGTGTCGCAGTAGTAACCTACCGTTGTGCGTCCCTCAGCCTGCGACGGGGCGTTGAAGCCCACGATGTCTTTGCCGCGCGTGAGGGTGTAGAGGACGGGCTGACCTGAGGTCGTGAGCGTGGGCACGGCCTTGCTGGCGGAGGTCGTGAGCAGGGCGTAGACAGCGTTGGCAGTAGTGCCTTCAGCCTGCCACATCTGGGTGCGTTTCGTCTGCATCAGCCACAGGCGCATTTCCTCGGCGAGGCTCATGTAGTGGTCTTCGCCGCTCGCCACGAAGGCTTCGATGGTGGCGGTCTGCGTGGGGATGCGGTAGCTGCGCCACGACTGTGCGGCGCGCTTGGTGTCGAAGTAGCGGCCCATATCGGGCGTGCTGACGGTGTGCTCTTCCAGACTTTTCAGGACGTCGGCAGCTTCAGTCTTCCGACCGGCCTTGACGAGCACGACGGCGAGGATGGCCTTCTCGTACATGTCGTCCGAAGGAGAGGCGGCTATGGCGCGTTCGAGCAGGTAGTTGGCGGTGGCGTCGGGCTTCACGCCGCGCAGGGCGCGGATGTAGAGGTAGCGCAAGTGGTTGTTGTTGATGCCGTCGCGCTCGGGGTTCTTCTTCATTTCGGCCACCGCCTGCTGCATGGCGTTGTCGAGGTATTTCATCGCCTTGTCGAGGAGCGTGCACGCAGAACGGTCACCGCCGAAGGCTTCGAGGCGCGCCAAGAGCACGGCTACCTCGGTGGTGATGTAGTCGTTGCTGCCCATGCCCGGGAACCAGCTCCACGAGCCGTCGGGGCGCTGGAGGTCCTTGAGTTTGTCGATGGCGGTGTAGCGCGCGGCTGCCACGGCCTGCGGGTCGAAGAGGTTGCGCAGTGCCGCCAACCGTTCGGCTTCCGTTGTTGCCTCTGCCGCCCAAGGCGTTTCGGCGAGGAGCGTCTGCTTCAGTTCAGGATTGCGGGCGAGAATGTCCGTCGAAACTGCCGCCGAATCGGTCAGCAGACGGGCGATGTCGGGGTGCTGACTGGCAATGGCGTCCGCCAGCGACACGGCGTAGAGGCGTTCTGCCCAGCCCGTGGCACTCTCGCGCGACCGCGTCGTCATATCTGGCAGGGCGGCGATGGCATACCAGAGCGGATTGGACGTAAGTTCCACTGTGAGGCGGCGGTCTTCAGCTTGCGGATTGCCGCTCCAGAGCGTGTCGATGCGAAGGGCAACTGTCCCCGCCTCAGTCATGGCGAAAGGCAGGCTCTCCACCACATTGACGCGGTCGGAGAGGACAGGAAGGTAGTGCGCCTCGCCGTCGCTGAAACCGTTGCCCGAAGCCACGATGCGGCAGACAAGGACAGGCTGCGTAAACTCCACCGCTACCTCAAATGCCGCCGTCGCTGTGGCTTGTGCGCCCAGACTGAACGACTGGCTGAACGACTTGACCACGCGCTCCGTCTCGGGGTCGACCAACTGGCAGGTCAGTGTGCCAGCAATGGTCTCGTCCGTCAGACTGCGCAACGTCACGGGCAGGACGGCACGGTCGCCGCGGCGCACGAAACGTGGCAGGGCGGGCTGCACCATAAAGGCCTTGCGCGCCACGACTGTCGTGTCGAGACGGCCATTAGCCATGCCGCGCGTATGGGCAAGGGCGGAGAAATTCCACGCCGTCAGACTCTGCGGCAGAGTGAACTGGAGCGTGACCACACCGTCGGCATCAGTGCGGAGGGCAGGGTAGAAGAACGCCGTTTCGGCGAAGTCGGTGCGCACGGCAGAGGCGTCAACCTCAGCGCTTGTGGCTGCCGAGGCGTTATCTTCTGCGCCGCTTCCGGCCTCAGTCGATTCCACCTTGAGCATTCTGTCTTCTGCCACCATCATGTCTGCACTCGGTGCTGCCGCCATAGCGTACATGACCATGCCGTTGCGGCTAAAGCGGCGGGTGTAAGGAGTATCGAAGAGACGGTCGTCCCAAACGGTGAAGGACAAGTCGCTCGTTTCGAGGGCTTTCAGTTTCTGTGCCCAGTTGAGGTAAGCAGTGCCCGAACGGTGGTCGCGCCAGTGGACGTATTGGCGCTGGCGGCTGAAACTGAGGTCGAAGCGCCACGGATTTGTGGCGAAGGCATCGAGCGAGGCGTCATAGAGGCGTGCCATAAGTGAGGCCTCGGCAGGCGAACCATCTGGAAGCGTCACGCGCAGCTGCCAGGTCTCTGCCTGTCCTGGCGTGAGGAGGTCGCGGAAGGTTTGCCACTGAAGCAGGAGGCGCTTGTCGGGCACCGGTTTCTGGATGTCGGTGGTGAAGGCGTAGAGCTCGCCGTCCTTGACAAAGGCGAAGCAGGCGCGGGCGCCGTCGCCCCACTCCTCGCGATAGGCGAGGGGGAAGCGGAGGAGCGAGTCGCTGAAGGTGATGACATTGCTCTCGAGCCGCTTGCCATTGGCGAAGAGGTCGTAGAAAAGCGTGACGTCGCGGCGCGGTGAGCCGATGACGACGAGAACGGAGTCGCGGGCGGTGCTGTAGCGCACGTATTGCCACTGCACGGCGTCGCCAGCGGGGCGCGTGTCCGACTCAGAGAAGAGGAGGAAGTGGCGCGTGAGCGTATCGGCGAGGTTCGGGTCGGGCGTAGAGAAGGCAACCTCATATTCGCCAGAAGGCAGGTCGCGGAGCATCTGCGGTACGAAGGACGATCCCGAACGGAGCGTGCCTTTTGCCACCACGGCGGGATTATTCTTGTGCCAGATGGCGTAGTTCACCTCTCCGCCAAGGTCTTTTCCCGCATTGCCTGTGAGCGCTACCGAGAAGCGCCCCATCGTTTCCTTGCAGATTGACGTAGACCAGTCGGTAGAGAGCCAGGCGGCGCGCTGTGATGCCATGACGGTGAGGTCGGCGGATGCCGTTTCGCCGTTGCTGGCGGTGACATCGACCGAAGCGGTGAAGCGTATGGTGCAGTGGCGCCAGTTGTCGGTGTCGGTCGTGCCAGCCTCAAGGCGGAGGGGGATGCTGAAGCGGCCGAGGCTGTCGGTCACGGCTTCACCCGTCTGTGGAACGAGGGTGCGGTTGTCACTGCGGACAAACCAGTAGGCGGCGCGCGCCACAGAATAGCTGATGCGGGCGTCGGGCACGGGCAGACCGGTGAGCGTCGTGGCAGTACCCGAGAGGGTGATGCTGTCGCCGAGGCGGAAAGCCGTATCGGGCGCACTGAGTTCGACGGTGAAGGTGGGACGCTTGTATTCTTCCACTCTCAGCAAGGCGTAGCCGCCGCGTTCGCCGCGCAGGCTGAAGCGGCCGGGCAGGCAGGCGGCGGGAAGGGTGAACGAACCGCTGAGCGTGCCGAAACTGTCGGTGTGGCACGTGAGGCGCGCCACCTCTTTCGACTTGCTGTCGAGCAGGCGCACGACGGTTTCAAATCCCGGTGTGGCGGTGACGGCGTCGCCCTCCTGCGTGTAGACCAGACCGCTAAAGGCGACCGTCTGACCGGGGCGATAGATGGCGCGGTCGGTGTAGAGCTTCACGTGCGTCTCGGCGTTCTGGCGGGCGGGTCGCCAAGGCATTGTGTAGTAGAAACTGTAGTCGGGGAGGAAAGCGTCGTCGGCGGTGGCGGCATAATAGAGGTAGCCGTAGGAACGGTTGTCGCGCGGCACTTTTATCTCACCGGTCGGCTCGGCAGTGAAGGCCTTCTTTTGAAGCCGCCCGTTGTCCGTCTCGGTGTAGATTGTGACCTTGCCGCCCTGGATGGGCGTGCCGCTCTCGGCGTCGACCAAGCGGACGAGGTAGAAATCGTCGTCGACCGTGAGGGTGATGGGCATGAGGCGCGAGGCGTAGAGCAGCGTCTGACCGGCTTCAGTGCCGTCGGCTTCAAGTTCGCACCAGTAGACCCCTGGCTCTGCGAGGCAGAGTGTCACGCTGTCGGTCTGCGTGTCCCATTTGGGGCGGGCGGCGAAGTCGTGGTTGAGCGTCTGCACGAGTTTGCAGCCAATCTTTCTCGCTTTCTTCGGCGTCAGGTCGATGAGGCGGCTGTCGGCTGCCGAGTTGACGTCGAGGCGGTAGAGTTTGAGCGTGGCGCGGCGGACGTTGCGGCTCTTGAGCGTGGCGGTGGAGGGCTTGCTGGGATAGAAGACGTTGTGGTCGGCGTGGAGTTCCAGCGTGGGATTCTCGTAGACGGCGATGAGGTGGCGGAGCACTTCGGCGCGGTTGGTCTTACTGTGGTGCGAAAGACCTTCGCGGGCGGTGGCGACGATGAGGCTGTCGCGGTTGGTGGCGTCCGTCCGGTTTGCCAAGTTGGTCATGGCGATATAGGTCTCCACGTTGAGGGCGAGGTCGCGATATTCCTCCGCTGTGCGGCGCAGCGCCTTTTCGTTCAGCGCGTTGTCCTGTCCGCTGAGCCCGATGCTGTCGAGCGTGGCGAGGAGAGCCGCCTCGCGGTTGCCCTTTCCCTTATAATAGGCGATGAGGCGCGCGGCGAGTTGTTGTTTTTCTTCCAGTCGAAACGCGTGGGAGTCCAGAACGGGACGCGCTATGACCGAGAGCAGGTCGTCGTGGTAGTAACGACTGTCAGCGCCCTGCGTGAAGAGGGGCAGATAGTCGGTGGCGCGTGCCGCGCCGAGCGGTTCAAAATCGGCGAGCGCCATTTGCAGGAGTTTGCGGCCGCGTGCCGTAGCGGCGGTGTCGTCATAAGCGGTCAGTCGCACCTGTCCTGCTGCGGCGAGCCAGAGTGCGCGGACGGGCATAAACTCCTCCTCGCTGGGGGTAGTGAGGGCGGTGGTTTCGAGGCGCGCGGTGAGGACGGCGGCACTGTCGGGCGCGACGTCGCCCTTCAGTTGCAGACGAATGAGGACGGCGCGTAGCAGTTGGGCGTCGTTGTCCTCGTCGAGGGCTTTGGCGTAGACCTGTTCCACGAAGGCGAGGGCGCTTTGCGGCTGGTCCTTGTCGATGGCGGCTTCGGCGTCCTTCCAGAGCTTGTCGTAGCTCTGGCCGTAGGTAGCGATGGTGCTGGCGATGAATAGTCCGAGGATTTGAAGAAACTTTTTCATCTTGAAATGGGGTGATGAGTTTTTTGAATACAGTTTTTTGGGGGAGAGAACCGCCCCACCGCGCCGCCCGTGGGCGACCGCTGCAGAGGAAGTCCTTACAAATAGAAAACAGCAGCGTGGGGCAAACCTTGCACGACACACTGCTGATTATGAGGTTAAAAGATGTTTCAAATGAAGAAGTAGTCCACCGGAGGCGTAGCGCAAACCTTTCTGGCATCAGGCTTTTGCCACCATTCCGCCCTCCACTTGCCAGATACGGCAATGCGGGAAGCGGTCAGCGAGGACGGGGTCGTGGCTCACGATGACCACTGCGCAGTGCTGCGCCTCTTCGTCGAGCGTGTCGTAGAGCAGGGCTTTCGTGGCGGCGTCGAGGTGCGTGTCCGGTTCGTCGAGCAGCAGAAGGGCGGGGTCGCTCACCAGAGCGCGACCCAAGAGGGTGCGTTGCCACTGCCCGCCGCTGAGCGTGTCGATGGGGCGCGCGGCGAGGTCGTCAATCTTCAGCCGTGCCATCACGTCCTGCGCCTGCTGGCGTTGCGCCGGGGAGTAGTGTCGCCAGAGCGATTTGCTGCCCACGAGGCCCGACATCACCACTTCGCCCACCGTGATGGGGAATTGGCGGTCGATGCTGCGGTACTGGGGAAGGTAGCCCACGCGGATACCGTCCTGTCGCGCGATGCTGCCCTTCGTGGGGCTGAGCAATCCCGCCATGAGGCGCAGAAGTGTGGTCTTTCCGCCGCCGTTTGGACCATGTAGGATAAGGAAATCGCGCGGGGCGACAGAGAGGTTGACGTCGCTGAGCACAGGTTTGGCACCGTAGCACAGGTCGGCGTGGTCGATATTTAAGAGCGTGTCGGTCGTCATAGCGTCAGGGCCGTGACAATCTTGAGCATCTCCTGCTCGTAGTCGTAGGCCAGCGGATTGATTTCAACGATGCGCGCGCCGATTTCGTCAGCAATGGTGCGGGCGGTGCGGCCGGCGTATTCCTTCTGCACGAACACCACCTTCACGTCGGCAGCCTTGCACTCTTCGATGAGTTCGGCGAGGCGTTCCGCCGAGGCCTCCTTGCCGTCCTCCTCCACGCTGAACTGCTTGAGGTTGTAGTCGCGGGCAAAGTAGGCGAGGGCGGGGTGGTAGACGAGGAAGGCGCGGCTCTTGGCGGCGTCCAGCTTGTGGCGGATGACGTTGTCGAGGCTGTCCATGCGACTGGCGAAGCGCTCAAAGTTGGTCACGAAGAGGCGCGTGTTGGTTGTGTCGAGCGCCGCCAGCGCCTCACAGATGTTGTCCGCCATCATCTTCATGTTGCGCGGCGACGTCCAGGTGTGGGGGTCGCTTCCCGCATCGCTGTCCACGGTCTTCGCGTGCGAGGGGTGCAAGTGGCTGTGGGGAATGGGGGGAATATGGCGCGAAGCGTCGATGCAGAGCAAGTGGGGCATATTCTCCGTAATCTTGTCCAGCTGCGTGCGCTCAAAGCCCAGTGTGCCCACGCGGATGTAGGCCAGACTGTTGTTCATGTTGGCGATTTGTTGCGGCGTGGGCTGGTAGGTCTCCGGACTTGCCCCTGCGGGCGTCAGCGTTTCGATGTCGAAAGTCTGACCCGTCACGGCCTGCGTGACGTAGCGCAGCGGCTCGATGCTCACCGTGATGGTGTTGTAGTCGGTGATGGGCAGCGAACCGCAACTCGTAATGGAGAGCGCGGCGAGAGCGGAAAGGAGGATAGAGCCGAAATGCTTGATAGTCATTTGTTTCAAATAAAAGGATTAGTCGATTGGTGTATTGTATTCGCGCCCCTTTTGCGGTCTGCCGAGGCAGCGGTATGAGCGGGTTGCAGTCAGGCGCGGGCGGCGAGCCAGGTCGATACGATAATCTGGTAGCGCGCATATTTGCCGGCGGCAATCGTGGCGATTGACAGCAGGAGGTTGGTGCGCATATAGCCCATCGCCACTGTGAACACTTCGCCCACTACGGGTATCCACGCCAGCAGTCCTGCCCACGCGCCGTAGCGGCGCACCTGGCGCTTGCCACGTTCCAACTTTTCGGGCGCCACTTTGGCGAAGCGCGTAATCCATTCCTCGCGGCCGCACGAGCCGATGAAATAGTTGACCATGCCGCCCAGCGTGTTGCCCACCGAACCCCAGATGACGAGGCTGACGGGGTCGCTCCCCGCTTCGATGAGACCCAGCATCACGAGTTCAGAACTGAAAGGCAATATGCTTCCCGCCAGAAAGGCGGCCACAAACATGCCCCCGGGACCTATTTGGATGAGGGCGTCAATGGCTTCCTGCATAGAGGACAAGGTAATAGTTTGTGCCGATGATGCCGGCAAGCAGCACCAGGCTGATGATGAACCAGACGTTGAGCGCGCGACCGCGTCCCAGGGTGAAGTGGTGGGCGATAATCGGCGCACTGTTCACGATGAGCATGTGCATCAACACGTTTGCGCGCTGCGGTTGGAGCGCCAGTGCCGCCACGAGCACCACCTCGAGGACGAGGAACACGTAGAAGTACATGCGCGTGCGGATTTTGTCGTTGTAGGCGGTGCGGGTAAAGTGGACGGCGGCGCAGAGCGAGAGTACCACCACATAGCCCGCCACGAGCATTTGCGGCAACGTCAGGGCGGCGTAGTCGGGCGCACCGAAGTTGAAGGCCTCCAGATAGGGGACGAAAATCGTGTCGATGCGGTTCTCCCAAATGCCCCAGCCCGCAAGGAACCAGTAGGGCAGGACGGCGCCGAAGACGACTGCCAGCAGCGACCGCCAGTTGAGGGCGCGAAGCTGCACCAGCAGGCAGTGGACGATCACCACTTCGAGCAGAATCATCGGCGGATAGAACAGACTGCCGATGCCTACGAAAAGACCCGCGTGGAAAGCGTAGCCCGCGGGGCGCGGTTGCTGGTAGGCGGCAAAGAGGGCGAAGTAGGTCAGCACCAGTGCTACGGCGGGGAGCAGGTCAGTGCTCCATACGGCCATGAACGGGCATGCCGCCAAGATGACCAGATAGGTGGAGCTCACCATGCGTGATCGGACGCGCAACAGGGCGTTGCGGTTGCTCAGTTCGATGAGCGCGTAGGTCATCACTGCCACTACGGCGAGGATTTTCCACAACTCGTCGGCAGTCGGTGCCGCCGTACACAATACCGCGGCAGCCACTAGGACAGCCACAGGGAGTGTGAACGAACCGGTTGCGATGTGGGTGCGGAAGTTGTTTTCGCGCATAGTGGGGGCGGGGCGTGACCGTTAGAGGTCGGCGCCGATGTCAGTGCGGAAGTATTTCTTTTCGAACGAAATGGCGCGTGCACCTTCCATCGATTTGGCGAGAGCCTCCTCCTTGGTGGCGCCGTATGAGCTTACGGCAATGACGCGGCCGCCTGCAGTAACGAGCTGACCGTCCTTGATGGCGGTGCCGGCGTGGAACACCACACTGCCCGCAATGTCGGCTCCCGTGATGGGGAAGCCTTTGTCGTAGTGTTGCGGATAGCCGCCCGAGACGCACATCACGCAGACGGCAGCGCGGGGGTCAAACTCCACCTTGCGCTGGTCGAGGTCGCCTTTTGCCACGCCCTCAAAGAGGTCCACGATGTCGCTCTTGAGGCGCAGCATGACGGTC
Source organism: Bacteroidales bacterium (assembly GCA_030531095.1). GTDB lineage: Bacteria > Bacteroidota > Bacteroidia > Bacteroidales > Bacteroidaceae > Alloprevotella. The sequence continues at coordinate 4,621 of JAUNOO010000006.1, read as the reverse complement.
TCCGTCTCCGGGTCGCCCATGCGGCAGTTGTATTCGATGACCTTCGGCTGCCCATCGCAGTTGATGAGGCCGAAGAAGATGAAGCCCTTGTAGTCGATGCCTTCTTCTGCGAGACCGTCCACCGTGGGGCGGATGATTTCGTCCTCCACCTTCTTCATCCACGCCGTGTCGGCAAACGGGACTGGCGAGACAGAGCCCATGCCGCCCGTGTTGAGGCCGGTGTCGCCCTCGCCGATGCGCTTGTAGTCCTTAGCCTCGGGCAGAATCTGGTAGTGTCGGCCGTCGGTCAGGACGAAGACGGAGCACTCAATGCCGCTCAGAAATTCTTCGATGACCACTCGCGACGAGGCGTTGCCAAACATACCGCCGAGCATGTCGCGCAGTTCGCGCTGAGCCTCCTCGAGCGTAGGCACGATGAGCACGCCCTTGCCGGCGCAGAGACCGTCGGCTTTGAGAACGTAGGGCGGCTGGAGGGTGGTGAGGAACTGGCAGCCCTCTTCCACGTGGTCGCCGTCGAACGTGGCATAAGCGGCAGTGGGGATATTGTGACGCTTCATGAACCCCTTGGCGAAGTCCTTAGACCCTTCGAGCACGGCGCCCGCCTTAGAGGGACCAATGACCGGAATTTGTTTGAGAGCGGGGTCGGCGGCGAAATAGTCGTAGATGCCCTTCACGAGCGGGTCTTCCGGGCCCACGACCACCATGTCAACGCTTTGAGCCTGCACGAAGCTGGCGATGGCGTCGAAGTCGTCGGCCTTGATGTCTACGTTTTCGCCTGTGGCCGCCGTGCCGGCATTGCCTGGAGCGATGAAGAGCTTTTCGGTCCGTGGGCTTTGGGCGATTTTCCATGCGAGAGCGTGCTCGCGACCGCCGCTGCCTAAGAGGAGTATTTTCATGTGTGAGTTTCTTTTTTGGTTTTGTTTGCAAAGTTAGTGCAAGGCGAGAGAAGTACAAAATAAAAAAACTCGTTTTTTTGATTTTGGACTTCCGAGCCGCCGCCTAACTTGGGCGCAGCCAAAGTTTAAAAGCGAGAGAAGTACAAAATAAAAAAACTTGTTTTTTATTTTGGACTTCCGAGCCGCCGCCTAACTTGGGCGCAGCCAAAGTTTAAAAGGCGAGAGAAGTACAAAATAAAAAACTTGTTTTTTGGATTTTGGACTTCCGAGCCGCCGCCTAACTTGGGCGCCGCCAAAGTTTAAAAGGCGAGTGAAGTACGAAATAAAAGAACTTGTTTGGGGATTTTGGACTTCCGAGCCGCCTAACTTGGGCCCAGTTCTGGCGCAGGGGGTAAAAGCTGCACCCGGCAGAAACTTTCATGGCAGTATGTAAAGATATTATCCTCATTTACACTATCTTTGTAGCGGACACCAATAAATCTACCTAATGAGCGACGTGATAAAAATAGTCAACGTACACGAATTCAACGCACGGCTGGGGCTGGCCGACCAACATCCGCTGGTGAGCGTGATTGACTTTTCGGCAGGACCGCCAGCCCATCTGTTTCGCGCATTGATGGGCGTGTATGGTATATATATTAGGGAGGATGAACCGCAAAACGTGGTCTATGGCACGAGCAAATACGACTTTCTTGGCGGTACGCTCATTGCCATCGCGCCCGGGCAGATTGGCGGGGCTGACAACACGGGTGAGGCTGTGCAACGCAAGGGTTGGGCACTGCTCTTCGACCCGGAACTGTTGCGGGGCACTTCGCTTGCGCAGAAGATTCACCAGTATTCGTTCTTCTCCTACGAGGTGAGGGAGGCGCTCCACATGAAAGACTCGGAGCGCGAGACCATCGTCAACTGCTTGCGGCAAATCCGCGAAGAACTGGACGTGCCGCAGGACGAGTACAGCCGCACCATCCTCGTGGCTTATATCGAAGTGCTGCTCAATTATTGCATGAGGTTCTATGGTCGCCAATTCACGACCCGTAAGGCGGGCGGAAGGGACATACTTTCTCGTTTAGAACGCCTCCTTGACGGCCATTTCAACAGGAGCGAGCCTATAGCCCGCGGCGTCCCCAGTGTGCAGGAGTGCGCGGAGCGGCTGGCGCTGTCGCCCAACTATTTCAGCGACTTGGTGAAGCGCGAGACAGGCGAGACGGCTCACGAGCACATCCAGCGCTTCCTCATAGAACGGGTGAAAAAAGAACTCGCTGACGGCCAGAAGAGCGTCAGCGAGATAGCCTATGGCTTGGGATTCAACTACACCAACCACTTGAGCCGCCTTTTCAAAAGAGTCACAGGCATGTCACCCACTGAATATGTGGCGGCACTGCGACTGAAATAGCCATGATTGAATTTTTCAGTTTCACGTCTTAGCTTGTTTTGCGCAGGCCGTCGTGGAAGAATGCTGCCATTTTCGCCAAAGCGCGGTCAATGTATAGCTGATTGTCGTAGAGGTCAAAGTGGCCAGCCCCTTCTAAGACGTATAGTTCTTTCGGTCCGTTGGAAAGTTCCACCGCCAGTTTGCTTTGCCATAATGATTCCGCCTTGCTGCCTGCGATGACCAGCAGGGGGCGGTCGAGCAGTGTGGGGATGAACTCGTAGGCGTCGAACGTCATGCGGTTGGCCTGCATGATGAAGCGGAACTTGTTTGGCGAGTTGGGGTGGAGTGCGCGTTTGGGGTTGCGGTAGTAGTCGTGCGCCTCAATCATGTCGCTGGGCGTGTCGGCGTCAATCTCGTCCTTCTCGGGCACGTAGTGGATGTATTTCGGCGCAGCGCCGTTGGCTTCGTCCGTACGCTGTTCCGCAATCTCGTCGAGCCGCTTGATTTGGGCGGCCACGCTCCTTGTGCCGAGCCATCCCAGTCGCGTACTGGCACCGGGATTGGTGCAGCAGATGCCGCACACGGCCTTGATGCGGCGGTCTGTCAGTGTGGCGAATATGGCATATCCCGCTCCAGCGCACGCGCCGATGGCACCCATGCGTTGGCGGTCGACGTAGGGCAGAGTGGTGAGATAGTCGATGGCGCACTTCACGTCCTCCGTCCGTTCGTACGGATTGTCCACCAATCGTGGTTCACCGCCGCTCTCGCCCTGATGGGAAGCGTCGAAAGTCAGGGCGACGAATCCCGCCGCTGCCATTCCTGCGCCGTAGAGGGCGGAGGTCTGTTCCTTTACTCCGCCGCCTGGGTGGCAGATGGCGACGGCGGCATAGGTCTTGTTCTCGTCGAAATCATCGGGCAAATACAGATGCCCCGCCATTTCGTTGTTCCAGTTTTTGAAAGAGACGTTCTTTTTCATTGTTTTATCCTTATATCATTACCTTGGTTCTTGTCACGTTGTTCTGGCTGTCGCTCACCTCGACGATGGCTGAGCCGTTGTGCCCGCGGCAGTCTATCTCGGTGCTCCCGTCGCCTGCTGCCACGCCCAGAAGTGCGCCGCTGGTTGCGTAGACCTTTGCCCTCAGCAGACCTTCGCCCTCAATGACGACCTTGTTTCCGTTTGTACGTACAGACACGTCCTGCACCACTGCCGATGTCACTGCCGTGGCCGCGTTAGACACCAACTCGAAGGTGACTTCCACGTTGCCGATGCCGTCGAAGATTTCCACGCCAGAGTCTATCCGCCCCATTTTCTGCATCTGGAAGCGCTCGCCGTTTTGGGCGTAGAGAATCACGAAGCTGTGGCGGGGTGGATAGTAGACGATTTCGCCCACCTCATAGCCCTGAGTGCTGGCGGCATCGGTGGGCAGCGCGTCAGTGAAGCGGTAACACATCTCGCGCCCGTAGAGGTCGAGCATGGGCAGTGTCAGGGGCAGCATTTCTACGAAAGCGCGCGTGGTGGCGTTGTCTTCAAGCGTGGCTGTGAGCGTGTGGTCGCCCACCGTCACCCTCACTTCGTAGGAGTCTTGTGCGGTTGACGGTGCCTCGAGGCATGTAGCTTGTGCGCCACTGTCTGAGAAGAAATGAAATGCGGTCATCGCCAGCGTCGTGAACGAGGTCACGAGCCACTTGTGTTTTGTTGTCGGTTTCATAATATTGTTCGTTTTTTTATAGGGTTCATAGTGCCAGATACTCCTCATCATCGACCGGTTCCAGTCAGGTGTCTTAGTTCTCTTCGGGATTGGGAATGACAGAGACGTGGCTTTGACGAGCCGTTTGTGGCGCGCATGGTTGAATGTTGCAAAGGTAGGGCGATTGAGGGGGATGACTCTAATGCGAAACTTCGGTTTTCAGACCAATTTCTACTGTCGTGGGTTTATCTACCGATTTTGGGACAATAGAAAAGCTCAACCCCTTTTTTAAAGGTTCGGAATGGTGAATCCCTTTGCGAGGAGAACGTATCTTTGCAAGTAGAACAGCGAGCCCCTTTAATACATCTCAGAAAATATGGCAGAAAGAAACGACATCACAAAGCGCACCGCGTCCATCCGCGAATGGTTTACCATGCCACTTGTGGAGAAATATGATAATCTGTTCAAGGGTTCTGGAATAGATTTTGTGGTTATTGAGACGATAATTCTCAGTGGGTTGAATTTATCTGTATCTACATACAGCCATAAGGTTTCCTTCCGAACCGCTTTTCAAAGGGAAGTGAGTCCGACATAAGAAAAAGGGCAAAATATCATCGGCGTCCGAAAAAGACATTCAAGTTTTTTTCGGACGCCTTTTTTTATTC
>JAUNOO010000086.1 GCA_030531095.1 Bacteroidales bacterium | reverse complement strand
CTAGTCCTGAGCTTTTTCAACTTAGTCCTGAGCTTTTGGAGAAGTATCACAGAGATATTTTTCAAAAGCTCTGGTAGTGGATAAAAAAGCACTGGAAAGTGGCGGAAACTCTGGTCAAAACGCGCGGAAAACGGGGTGCACGATGAAAATCCCTCGTACTGTGCTTTCATTTTGACACGAAGAGCATGGAAAAACACTGTTTTTGTAAGTATTCCCCCGTGTAAATTCGCGTAATCCGCACCTAAAATGTGACATTTTGTAAGCACGAATTTGGTCGTCGGACGGTTTTGGTGTGAAAACCGAGGCGAAAAATAGTGGTTTGAGAGTGCCCCCACGCATCGGTTTGGCACTTTTCGGACAGGGTCTAAAAAGCACACATGTATATGCCGTGTGCAGTTTTGAGGTTTTGGGGGAGCGGAGAATTTTCCGATTGTTGCATTTGAAACAATTAAGGGTGCCAGTATAAGACTTTGTAAAACAAGCGCTTGCAAAATGAAATTTGGGATTTTAATTTTATTAACCCCCATTTAAACCAACTTTTGAGAGGTTTGAAATCGCTCTCTTCCGAAAATGAGTTACCTTTGCGAGAAGGTTAAAGGAGCAAGAATGCAAAGTCTATATGGCAAAATCAAGGAAAAGCTGGACAACGGCGAGACCGAAGAGGCTCTGGCGCTCATTGAGCAGGGCCTGCAAGCCGGAGACGACGCATACCTCTATTATCTGAAGGGCAACGCCCACACGAAAGCGGCAGACTGGCGACAGGCCATCAACGCTTATCTGCGCGCCGAGGAACTGGAGCCGGACGGCCCCGCCACCGAGGCGAAACGGTTGCTCAACCAGATTCTGGAATTCTACAACAAGGACCTCTACAATCCATAGAGCTCTGCCGCCCCATCACCTAAACGCCGAAAAAAACTACACAAAACAAATGAGTAAGATAAAAGGAGCTATCGTCGTGGACGAGGGATGCTGCAAGGGGTGTGGCCTCTGCGTAGTGGCATGCCCCACACATACGCTGGCACTGACTACGAACGAGGTGAACCATAAAGGCTACCCCTTCTGCCGCGACGTGGCAGACGCCTGCATAGGCTGCGCCTCGTGTGCCATTGTCTGCCCCGACGCCTGCATTACCGTTTACAAGAAGAAGGTTGAATAGAAAGACATCTGAAACTGCCACAGCGACCTCCCCATGAGGACGCCACAAAAAAGCAGGCTCAACTAAGCAAAAATGGAAAACGAAATACTCTTATTGAAAGGCAATGAAGCCGTGGCGCACGCCGCAATCCGATGCGGCTGCGACGGCTACTTTGGCTACCCCATCACGCCCCAGAGCGAAGTGCTCGAAACTTTGGCGGAGCTGAAGCCCTGGGAAACGACGGGGATGGTGGTGCTGCAAGCGGAGAGCGAAGTGGCATCCATCAATATGCTCTACGGCGGCGGCGGCAGCGGCAAACGCGTCATGACGTCGTCGTCGAGCGTGGGCATCGCCCTGATGCAGGAAGGCATCAGCTACATGGCTGGTGCCGAAGTGCCGGGACTGCTCGTCAACGTGCAGCGCGGCGGTCCGGGTCTGGGCACCATTCAGCCCTCGCAGAGCGACTACAACCAGGCCACGCGCGGCGGCGGCAACGGCGACTACAACATCATCGTACTAGCGCCCAACTCGGTGCAGGAAATGGCGGACTTTGTGGACACGGGCTTTGAACTGGCGTTCAAGTACCGCACGCCGGTCATGATTCTGTCGGACGGTGTCATTGGTCAAATGATGGAAAAGGTGGTGCTCCCGCCCTTCAAGCCCCGCCGCACGGAGGAGGAAATTGCCCGCGAGTGCCCCTGGGCAGCCAACGGGCACGACTTGAAGCGGAGAGGGCCCAACGTCATCACATCGCTGGAACTCGACCCTGCCGTCATGGAACAGAAAAACCTGCACTTGCAGGCCAAATACCAGAAAATACGCGACACGGAAGTGCGCTACGAAACGACTTACTGCGATGATGCCGACTACATCATTGTGGCTTTCGGTTCGGCGGCGCGCATCTCGCTGACGGCGATGGAGACTGCGCGCGAACAAGGTCTGAAGGTGGGACTTTTCCGCCCCATCACGCTCTGGCCTTTCCCGACGAAGGAAATCGGCGAACTGTCGAAACGCGTGAAGGGCATCCTCACGGTGGAAATCAACGCAGGACAGATGGTCTTCGACGTGCGCTACGCCGTGGAAGGCCGCGTACCGGTACACCACTTCGGCCGTCTGGGCGGCATCGTGCCCGACCCCGACGAGATTGTGGAAGCACTCAACAAACTCTAATCCGCCCACGACATGACCGACGACCGCGACATACTGGAACGCCTGAAGCACCCCGAACAGGAAGCGCAACGCCACCAGACTGACCGCAACCTCTTTGTGCGCAACATCCTCAACAGCGTATTTATGCTGATGGCGGCAGTGGCGATGATTGGCATCGTCGTCACATGGACGAAAGGCACACCATCTACCTGGTGCTATATGCTGGGTATGCTGGCAGTCATCATCAAGATGATTGAGGCCATGCTCCGTATGCCCAACCTGCTGAAGCGCCCGTCGCGCCGCGCCACAACACGCCGCCGGCTCTCTGAAGCAATGGCGGGGACAACAGTCGCCACGGAGGGCACTGCGGAAACGGCTAACGGCACTGCGGAAACGACGGCGGAGAAAGCCGAAACGGCAGCGGCCGAAGCAACGGCTGAAACCGCCGAACCCATCGGGGACAATGAGGCGGCGCGCCCCGCGACCAACGAAACGAATTCTACATCACAACAATAATATGAGCGAAACAACGCATCCGACAAATTTGGCACCAAGCCGGGCAGACATCATCAGCCCGGAAAATCTGGTGTACAAGAAGCCGGAACTCATGAACGACGTCACGATGCACTACTGCCCCGGCTGTTCGCACGGCGTCGTACACAAGCTCGTCGCGGAAGTCATCGCCGAGATGGGCATGGAGGAGAAGACGATTGGAATCTGCCCCGTGGGCTGCGCCGTCTTTGCCTACCGCTACATTGACATCGACTGGCAGGAGGCTGCCCACGGCCGCGCACCGGCACTTGCCTGCGCCGCCAAACGTCTTTGGCCCGACCGCCTCGTTTTCACCTATCAGGGCGACGGCGACCTCGCCTGCATCGGCACAGCTGAGACTATCCACTCGCTCAACCGCGGCGACAACATCACCATCATCTTTATCAACAACGCCATCTACGGCATGACGGGCGGACAAATGGCGCCCACTACGCTGATGGGCATGAAGACCGCCACTTGCCCCTACGGTCGCGTGGCAGAAATCCACGGCTACCCCATCAAGCTCACCGAAATTGCCGCACATCTTGAGGGTACAGCCTACGTGACGCGACAGAGCGTCCACAGCGTGGCAGCTATCCGCAAGGCGAAGAAGGCGCTGCGCAAGGCTTTCGAGTACTCGATGGCGGGCAAGGGGTCGAACCTCGTGGAAATCGTGAGCACCTGCTCCTCGGGCTGGAAGATGACGCCCGTGAAGGCCAACGAATGGATGGAGGAAAACATGTTCAAGTTCTACCCCATCGGCGACATCAAGGACACGGGCGCCGAAAAGTAAGCTGCGCCGAGAAGAAATAACGGTTACGACAAATCACACATGAAACAAGAAATCATCATATCCGGCTTCGGCGGTCAGGGCGTCCTCTCGATGGGAAAAATCCTGGCCTACGCGGGTCTTATGGAGGGCAAGGAGGTGACTTGGATGCCCGCCTACGGTCCCGAACAGCGCGGCGGTACGGCGAACGTGACGGTCATCGTGAGCGACGAAAAGATTTCGTCGCCCATTCTGAGCCGCTACGACACCGCCATCGTGCTCAACCAACCCTCGCTCGACAAGTTCCAGCCGAAGGTGAAGCCCGGCGGCGACATCATCTACGACAGCTTCGGCATCATCGACAAGCCCAGCCGCGACGACATCGCGGCGTACCACATCAACGCCATGGAGGAGGCTGCCGAACTGAAGATGATGAAGTGCTTCAACATGTTCGTCCTCGGCGGACTGCTGAAGATTCACCCCATCGTCAAGCTCGAAAGCGTGATGCAGGCACTGCGCAAGACATTGCCCGAACGCCACCACCGTCTGCTCCCAATGAACGAGCAGGCCATCCTGAAAGGAATGGAAATCATCCACCGGCAATAACGCCTCGCCCGGAAGGGCTTCTGAATAAAAATCCCCCAAAAACTTCAACACTATGGCAAACCGCAAACAACTGAAGAAGAGTATCAAAATCGTGACGGGCGAACTGTTCGCCGACTGCGTAGCCCTCAGCCTCTGCGGCCAGGGCGATAAGGAAAAACTGGAAGCGCTCATGACGGAAGTGCTCACCATCCACAGCGACTTTGTGGCGCGTCTGAGCCACGTCGAGAAGGGACGCGAAAAGGCATTCTGCAAGAAACTGCGCGAGGAGTTCGTCGAGAAAGTCAACGACCTGAGCGACCGCATCGCCCAAGTATAAATCTATGGTCAACAGTTTCTGCCGCTTCCTCTTCAATAAAGTTTTGGGCTGGAAGGAGAATGTCACCGTCGACCACTACGACAAGTGCATCATTTGCGCCGCGCCCCACACGAGCAACTGGGACTTCATCATTGCCCAACTCTATTACCACTCCATCGGCCGCACTGCCGGCTTTCTGATGAAGAAGGAATGGTTCTTCTGGCCGCTTGGCCCCATTTTCAAGAAGATGGGCGGCATCCCCGTAGAGCGCAGCCGCCACACGAGTCTCACCGACCAACTGGCAGAGCGCGCCAAAGCCGCCGACCGCTTCGAGTTGGCGGTCACCCCCGAGGGCACCCGCTCACGCGTCACCACCTGGAAGCGCGGATTCTACTTCATCGCCCTGAAGGCGGAGCTCCCCATCATGCTCTACGCCATCGACTACGCCACAAAGACCGTAGTCTGCACCAGAATCCTCATCCCCAGCGGCGACGTGGAGGCGGACATGAAAATCATCATGAACTACTACCGCCACTACAAGGGCCGCCACCCCGAAAAGTTCGCCTTGGAGGAAATATCCGACGAACAACCCAAAGCCTAACCCTTACAGAGCGTGCCCGTTGAGGGGCAATGGTAAGTGGGACAAACCCATTTGCCGCCTACTCTGTCGCTTCCCATCGCGCGCCCCGTTTTCCTTGCTGCCCAACTACGTCATGGCACATATCGTCTTGCATTTCAACAAAAATCCAAAGAGATAAACCCAAGAGAAAGAAACGCTTCGCCCATTTCTGACGGTTGGAAGCATACGCCCCCCCTCATAAAAGTCCGCACCTCTGTGATTTCAGAGGTGCGGACTTTTTTCGGACAAAATAAAAAGAATCTAGAGGAGATTTATCCCTACATTTCGCTATCACGCAGTTGCCATATGTTAAATCTCTCACCCGTATGAAATAATTTATACAATCTGTTTTTTATATATTGAGAGAACTTTCTATTTTTGCAACAGACAGTTCCGATATTGTCTGGGTCGCACCGAAACATGGCGCAGAACCATCCCGCAATATTGGATGCTGCACGTACAGAGGAAGTTCAACAAGCACCCTAAACGGAAATAACCCTGTCGCCTGATTCAAGAATAAAGAACAAAAGCAGAAATTATGAAAGCTATCATCCTGATGACATTGGCTGTGCTCGCCACGCACAGACTTGAAGCGCAGACGAAAGATTCGGTGGACTGTGCCAACTTCACCGTGGTCTATGACTATGCGGTGAAAACCACAGATGCTGAAGGCCTCCCTGTGAACGACGCCATGCAACTGGCAGTACAGGTGGGCAACGACGTGACGAAAAGCTTCTCATACAACGACTATCTCCGCCAGACCGAAGACAAATGGGACACTTCGACCGCCTACGGCGAAGCTTTCATCCATCTGCCCACCGTGTGGATGGACAACAAGGCGGGACACGTCGTCACGCGCGAAGTCATTTTCCCCAATATGTTCGAAAGCGAAGCCCCCATTCACGCCATCGACTGGACGCTGCAGGACGACACGCTGACCATAGGCCGTTACCTGTGCCATGCGGCGAAGGGCAGCTTTGCCGGACTGGAGTGGCGCGTGTGGTACACCGACGAAGTGCCCACCACAGCCGGTCCCTGGAAATTGTACGGCCTGCCCGGCCTTATCATAGCCGCCACCGACGCCGACAGCGTTCGCTCGTTTACCTTCAACGGACTGATGACGTCGCCCACTCCTATTATATATAAGTCTGAGCCTGCCGCCCACAAGATGGACAACCCGAAGCTGGTGCGCTATCGCAACACCATCTTCTGCAACAAGCAGTACGCGCAAAATCCCACTTATTACATCCCCGACCTCTCGTCGCAAATCCAGAACATGGGCGTGTTCGTGTTTAATGTGGGGAGCGCCTCGCGCATAATGGTCGACGGCTGCTTCCTACTCGAAAAAAGCCACGTGTTTAAGCCACTTGAATTAGAATAATCTTTCCCCACACGGATGACTGCACGACTGACACTCTACATCTGCCTCACATTGGTCTGCCTGTCCGCGCTGACGGTGCGGGCACAGTCCGTCATAACCGGTACGACGACAGACGCCGCCACCGGCAAGCCGCTGCGGGGCATCATCGTCAAGCTCTTTCAGGGTGAGACCACAAAAGCCTTCGGGGTGAGCGATGCCAAGGGCGAATACAAGCTACAACTGAAAGAAAACTTGAAGGGCAAAGCCGTGCTGAAATTCTCCCACGTCAGTTACGCCACAGAGGAAACCGCCATCAGTCTCGACGGGCAAAAAGCGTACAGAGTGGACCAGAAGCTGTCGCAAAAAAGCGTGGCACTGGGCGAGGTGGAGGTGCGCGCCAAGCCAGTCCGCCAGTCGGGCGACACGCTCAGCTACAACGTCAAGTCGTTTCTCAACGAAGGCGACGTGTCGCTCGAAGACGGCATCAAGCGCCTGCCCGGCGTCGACGTGTCGCAGAGCGGGGAAATCAAATACATGGGCGTGCCCCTGTCGGCTTTCCACATCGAGGGGATGGACCTGCTCGGCGGAAAATACTCATTGGCGACGCGCAACCTGCCAGCCGACTATACGACGACGGTACAGATTGTACGCAACTACCATAAGCGGAAGATGGACGAAGGCAAGCCCAGCGACGAAGTGGCCATGAACATCAAGCTCTCCCAACACGCCAAGTTCCGGCTCATCGGGCAGGAAGAGGCGGGGGCAGGCTACATGACCGATGGCGAAGACAAGATATTGGGCGTGCTCGGACTTACGGGCATGATGTTCGGAAACCGCTTCCAGACCCTCTGTTCGGCAAAACTCGGAAACTGGAAGAACTATGGTGTGGCAGACCTGACCGACCACATCGGCGGCTCGGGCGTCGCGACCGCCGCCACCAGTCTGTTCCGCGGATTTGATGGTGGAAGTCCGCCGCAAGGAGAATATCTCTACCAGCGCAATGCGGCTGCGTCTGCCAATGCAGTCCAGAAGACGGACTCGGTGACGACTTTGAGGTTGAACGTAGATTATGCCTACCACTGGAGCACCAATGACATGTCGAGCGCAACGACATATCTGGCGAGCGCAGGCGAATATGTCACGGTGAGCGAACAGAGTGCCCCACTGACGGAAACCCATGCCACAAAGTTGGCGTTCAACTATTTGCAGAACGACAGAAACAAATACACGGACGAAACCTTTTCGCTCAAAGCCCAATTTGAGCGCAATGAAGGGGACGTGGTCAGCAACGGCACGGACATTCTCCAGCACCGCCGCTCAACGGCTGTGGAAGCCAACAATGTTCTGTATATTTCCCGGTATCTTGGTGAACACCGCTATAATTTCAACTCTCTGGTGACCTTCCGTCGCTCGCCGACGTTGCGTCTGTCCTTCAACAACAACGGCAGGCTATATGGGCAGACGGCAGAGTCCACGTCCTTACAGACCTCCCATTCCACCTCGCTCGACGTGAAGATTTCAGAGAAGTTGGTGGTCAACCTTCCTATAGCATTCCTGGCAGACTATGACTTTGTGGAAACGCAACGCCAACCCGAGTCCGACCGGAACAGCCTGCACGGATGGACGCTCGTCCCGTCGCTCAATCCCGGCTTCGAGTGGCAGAACGCCAACCGCCGGCTCTATGCCGCTGCCAGCGTGGGGCTGTCGCTCAGGCTGATGAGATATGGCGAAACATCGCTGACAAAGTTTTTTGCCGACCCGCGTCTGAGTCTGACTTATACGTTCTCGGCGAACAACAAACTGACCGCGTCTGCCTCCATCAACCATTCGTCGGGCGACATTCTCGACCTGCTCACCGACTCCATCCGGACAGACTACCGCTCCACGCGGACGGCTTCGGGCGTCATAGGCGAGTCGAGCAGTTGGACGGGCGGCTTGGGCTGGAAGTTACAGCTGCCTCTACATTACTTTACGCTCAACGCCCATGCCGCCTATTCAGGCAGCAAGCGGAACACGTTGTTCTCGCAGTCGGTGAGCGGCGTGGACGTCAGTTCGGCAGCGCTGTTCCGCGACACACGCTCGCGCAGCGCCTCATTTTCTGTTTCAGCCACAAAGAACATTCCCTCACTGCTGGCTAAGTTTGGGGTCAGGGGCAATTGCGCCTTGGGGCGTGGCGAACAGGCTGTAGACGGCGCAGTGATAAGCAACCGGTCGCTGACGTATGGCGCGAACGGTCATGCCAGCATCATGCCGCTGGCGTGGCTTGAGATTGGCTATGACATCAACTATGGCTGGTCGCGCACGTCGTATGCGGGCACACACTATGCAGTCAACTCGCTCAGCCACAACGGGAGCGCGCATTTCTACCCGATAAAGCAACTGGAACTTTCTGTGAACTACAGCTACGTCAGGCATCAGATAACGACGGACACGTACAAGCACATGTCCTTGTTCAATGCCTCCGCGCAGTACAAACACAAACGCTTCACGCTACAGTTGTCGCTCGACAATTTGCTCAATCAGCGCAGCTATTCCTACACAGTCTTTGACGGCGTGAACACTTACAGCTACGATTACGGGCTGTGCGGACGAACTATCTTTACGAAACTGATTTTCAAGCTGTAGTTATCAAAATTAGTCCTGAGCTTTTAGCAACTTAGTCCTGAGCTTTTAAAA
>JAUNOO010000085.1 GCA_030531095.1 Bacteroidales bacterium | reverse complement strand
TGTTGCTCAGAAACTTATAAAGATTGTTAAACTGAAGTGCTGCGGAATTTAGGTAGATTTGTTGTTCGTTCGACAGAACTCGTCGGGAGACGAAGATGTGAAAGTGTTCAATTTTCAGCTATTCTGGGGCTGCCAAGGCACAGAGGATTCCCTATTGTGTGAGGCAGCAGCGAAGCGTCAAGGTTGATAAGCGCAACTTCTGGTCTATGCAGAAGACGGCGCGACGCAGAACTTAAAAATGCCAGACCCTTATGACGCCACCGCCAAAGCCCGTTTCCACGTACACAACTTTCGGGGAAAAGGCTTTGGCGGTTTGTGTGTGTGCCCGATAGGATTTTACATTCTAAAAATAAGGGCTGATTCCGATGCAGAGTCAGCCCTTATTGTAGTCGTAATGAATTTATAATGTGAAAAGTAGTCTGCCGCTCTTACCGCTCAATGCGTATGCCGTCCTTGCGGCCGGCAATGTATGTGACGGGCGGCTGGCCCAGGTGGACGAGGGCGTCGAGGTAAAGCGGCTCGCCTTCCACCATCAGGAGGCAGCGGAAGGTGTCGCCGACGGAGAGCTTCGTGTTTTCGGCTTCCTCCACCTCAAAGCGGCCGTCGCCGAGGTGGCGCACACGGCAACGGCGGTCGGGGAGCCAGCGCAGGGTGATGCGACTGCCGCGCGACAGCATCGTGGTGTTGATGCTGTAGGCGAGCGTCACGTCCGACTGCACTTCGGCAGCGGTGGCGAGGCCTTCCGAAAAGCGGCGGAAGTCCGGGTAGCCCACAAAGCGCGAAAGCACGTCGAGCGTGGAGCGGCGCGGCTGGACGGGCTCGTCGATGTAGCCCCACATGCGCTTGAGCGTCGTGGGACTGATGAGCGTGCGCATCCGCCCGAACACGGCTTCAGAGAGCGTGTCGAAGTCGCGCGGCGTCTGCATCCTGCTGTTCATCACCGCCTCCACGCGCTGCTTGAGCTTGTAGATGGCGTCGGCTGAATCGGGGAAGGTGGAGTAGAGCGGTTGGGGCATATCGTAGTGGGTTTGTTTCTACAAAGGTAACACAAACTGCCGGAATTTCCGCCTGGCGCCCCGCAAAAAGCGGTGAACGGGCTGCCCGAATCCATAAATAATCAAAAAAAGCAGGAAATTGGGGCTTTACCCAAAAGAAATTGCTAATTTTGCGCGATTTACAGAAGTAAAAGGAATATAATTAACAGAAAAAATTACCGATGAACGTGATTACAAAGACCGTCGAGTTGCCTGATGGACGCACCATCAGCATCGAGACAGGCAAGCTGGCTAAGCAGGCTGACGGAGCCGTGATGCTGCGCATGAACAACACCATGCTGCTTGCCACCGTTTGTGGTGCCAAAGACGCTGCGCCTGGCACCGATTTTATGCCCCTACAGTGCGATTACAAGGAAAAGTATTCTGCAGCCGGACGTTTCCCCGGTGGTTTCACCAAGCGCGAAGGCCGTGCCTCCGACTATGAAATCCTGACGTCACGCCTCGTTGACCGCGCCCTGCGCCCCCTTTTCCCCAGCGACTACCACGCCGAAGTCTTTGTGAACATCACGCTCTTCTCTGCCGATGGCGTTGACATGCCCGACGCGCTGGCTGGTTTTGCCGCCTCCGCCGCTTTGGCCTGCTCCGACATCCCCTTCGACGGTCCCATCTCTGAGGTCCGCGTGGCACGCATCGACGGAGAATACATCGTTGACCCCACCTTCGAACAGCTCGAGAAGGCCGACATGGACATCATGGTCGGCGCCACCGAGGAGAACATCATGATGGTGGAAGGCGAAATGAAGGAAGTGCCCGAGAGCGCCCTGCTCGAAGCCCTCAAGGTGGCTCACGAAGCCATCAAGCCCATGTGCCGCCTCCAGAAGGAACTGGCGAAGGAGCTTGGCAAGGACGTGAAGCGCGAATACTGCCACGAGGTGAACGACGAGGAACTCCGCCAGCAAGTGAAGGACGAGTGCTACGCTCCCGCCTACGCCATCGCTGAAGCCGGCGACCACGACAAGCACCAGCGTGAAGAAGCTTTCGAGAAAATCCGCGAGGACTTCAAGGTGCGCTACGCCGAAGCCCACGCCGACCTCTCTGCCGACGAGCTCGAAGAGAAGAACGCCCTCGTTGACCGCTACTACCACGACGTGGAGCGCGATGCCATGCGCCGTTGCATCCTCGACGAAGGCAAGCGCCTCGACGGCCGTCAGACTACCGACATCCGCCCCATCTGGTGCGAGGTTGACCCCCTGCCCGGCCCCCACGGCTCTGCCATATTCACCCGCGGCGAAACGCAGTCGCTCTCCACTTGTACGCTCGGCACGAAGCTTGACGAGAAGATGGTGGACGACGTGCTCGACAAGAGCTACATGCGCTTCCTGCTCCACTACAACTTCCCCCCGTTCTCTACGGGTGAGGCCAAGGCACAGCGCGGCGTAGGTCGTCGCGAAATCGGTCACGGCCACCTCGCATGGCGCGCCCTGAAGGGTCAGATACCCGCAGGCTTCCCCTACACCGTGCGCGTGGTGAGCGACATCCTCGAATCCAATGGTTCCAGCTCCATGGCTACGGTCTGCGCCGGAACGCTCGCCCTCATGGATGCCGGTGTGCCCATCGGCGCTCCCGTGAGCGGTATCGCCATGGGTCTCATCAAGAACCCCGGCGAAGACAAATATGCCGTCCTCTCCGACATCCTCGGTGACGAAGACCACCTGGGCGACATGGACTTCAAGACCACAGGTACCGCCAAAGGTCTGACAGCCACCCAGATGGACATCAAGTGCGACGGACTCTCCTACGAAATCCTCGAGAAAGCCCTCATGCAGGCCAAGGCTGGCCGTGAGCACATCCTCGGCAAGATGATGGAGACGATGTCCACCCCGCGTCCCGACTTCAAGCCCCATGTACCCCGCATCGAAGCCTTCGAGATTCCGAAGGAGTTCATCGGCGCCGTCATTGGCCCGGGCGGAAAGATTATTCAGGGCATGCAGGAGGAGACCGGTGCCACCATCACCATCGACGAAGAAGACGGTGTGGGCAAGGTACAGGTCAGCGGTGCCAACAAGGCCATCATCGATGCCGCCGTGGCAAAGATTCGTGCCATCGTCGCCATCCCCGAGGTGGGCGAAACCTACGATGCCAAGGTCATCAGCATCATGCCCTACGGCTGCTTCGTAGAGTTCATGCCGGGCAAGGAAGGCCTGCTCCACATCAGCGAAATTGCGTGGAAGCGTCTTGAGACGGTCGAGGAGGCCGGCATCAAGGAAGGCGACCGCATCCAGGTGAAGCTCCTCGAAATCGACGAGAAGACTGGCAAGTTCCGCCTCTCCCACCGCGTACTCGAAGAGAAGCCCGAAGGCTGGGAAGACCGTCCCGCACGCCGTCCCCGCCGCGAAGGCGAAGGCCGTGGTCCGCGCCGCGGTTGACGCGAACCAGCGTCCCGCATAGGCCGCTCCCCCGTTCATAACGAATGAATGAAAACGACCATAGCACTCCCCCGTTGCCGCATTGCCGGTAGCGGGGGAATTTTTGTGGGCGACCACACGTGGAAGTTCAATCAGGCAAGAACTGTGGCATTAGTCCTGAGCTTTTGGAAACTAGTCCTGAGCTTTTGGGAAACTAGTCCTGAGCTTTTGGGGAAATATCTCAGGACTAATTCTCAAAAGATCAGGACTAAGTTGAAAAAGCTCAGGACTATTTTTTGATAGTTGCGGCTCGGAAGTCCAAAATCCCCAAAAACAAAGTTTTTCTATTTTGTACTTCTCTCGCCTTTGAACTTTGGCTTCGCCCAAGTTAGGCTGCGGCTCGGAAGTCCAAAATCCCAAAAACAAAGTTTTTTTTATTTTGTACTCCTCTCGCCTTTAACTTTGGCTTCGCCCAAGTTAGGCTTGGTAGTCCAAAATCAAAAAAACGAGTTTTTTTATTTTGTACTTCTCTCGCCTTGCACTAACTTTGCATCAAAAATAATTCCGATGTCAAGAATCCTGGCGCTTTTCTTTCTCTTTGTCGTTTGTGGACTGGGCGCGGCTGCACAGTCTGCCTCTCCCACAATGAGCATCGTGGAAGACGACGGCACCGAGACGGAAGAGGTGAGCTATGAGGGCTCTGCACCGCTGCAGGTCATCTTCCGCGCCAACGCGTCGGACTATGACGACTACAACGTCTACTACCACTGGACGTTCACGAACGACGATACGGAGGAGGTGTTCCTCACACGCTACGACGAGGAAACGACATACACCTTCAGCCAGAGCGGGTCGTACACCATCGAACTGACAGTCACGTTCATCGCGGGCACCGACACGGTGGAGTACACCATGGACGACCCGTTCACCATCACCATCACCGAGTCGAAACTCGAAGTGCCCAACGCCTTTACGCCCAACGGCGACGGCGTGAACGACGTGTTCCGCGTGAAGGAGGGCTACGAGAGCATCCTCTCGTTCAAGGCCGCCGTGTTCAACCGCTGGGGCAAGAAGCTCTACGAATGGACCGACATTGAGGGCGGATGGGATGGCACGAGCGGCGGAAAGGACGTGCCGGACGGCGCCTACTATCTGGTCATCAATGCACAGGGGGCGGACGGTATCAACTACAAAATCAAGAAGGTCATCAACGTCCTGCGCGGCTACACCGAAAGCGAATAGCGCGGCGGGAAACTGGCGCGAGGGTAGGGGTGACTGTTCCTATATATTATATATGTATGAGCCCGCACACGGTAAATGTGGCGCGGGCAATTACCTGTAAGAACGACGAAAATTGGACGGAGATAAAACGGCTTCAGCAGTAGCGGCGGCTTCGCCCGCTCAGTCCCAACCGGGGATTGAGGAGGGCGAGATTCAGATTTATGGCGCACGCGTCCACAACCTCAAGAATGTGGACGTGGTTTTGCCGCGCAACAGTCTGAGCGTCATTACCGGTTTGAGCGGCTCTGGCAAGAGTTCGCTGGCTTTCGATACCCTCTATGCCGAAGGGCAGCGCCGGTACATCGAGACGTTCTCCGCCTACGCCCGCAATTTTCTGGACAACATAGAGCGGCCCGACGTGGACAAAATCAGCGGTCTGAGCCCCGTCATCAGCATCGAGCAGAAGACGACCAACAAGAACCCGCGCTCCACCGTGGGCACGGTGACCGAAATCTACGACTTCCTGCGCCTGCTCTACGCCCGCGCCGGCGAGGCCTACAGCTACGTCACGGGGCTGAAGATGGTGCAGTACACCGAGGAAAAGATTCTCGACATGCTGCTCTCGCACTACGACGGCCACAAGGTGTACCTCCTTGCGCCGCTGGTGCGCACCCGAAAGGGACACTACCGCGAACTCTTCGAAAGCGTGCGCCGCAAGGGCTTCCTGACCGTCCGCGTCGACGGCGAGCTCAAGGAGGTGGTGCCGGGCATGAAGGTGGACCGCTACCAGAACCACGACATCGAACTCGTGGTGGACAAGCTCGCCGTGAACGCCAAGGACACCGACCGGCTGCGCCAGAGCGTGAACCTCGCCCTCAGCCAGGGCAACGGCCTCATGATGGTGCTCGACAAGTCGAGCGAGAGCGGAGGGCGCGTCGACTACTACTCGAAGAACCTGATGGACCCCGTGAGCGGCATTTCCTATCGCGAACCCGCGCCCCACAATTTCTCCTTCAACTCCTCGCAGGGCGCCTGCCGGAAGTGCCGCGGCATGGGCACGGTGAAGGTCGTGGACCGCGAGAAGGTGCTGGAGCCCGAATCGAGCGTCCGCAAAGGCGGCATCATTCCACTCGGCAACTACCGCAAGACATTGATATTTATGGAAGTGGCAGCCGTGTTGGGAAAATACGACTGCACGATAGACACCCTCGTGAAGGACATTCCCGAGGAAGCCATCGAGGAAATCTTCGGCGGTACGGCGGGCAGGTTGCGCATCCCTTCCGACATTGCCAGTACGCTCGACGACCAGTATGTGGAGTTCAACGGTTTGGCGGAATACCTCTTGCTCCTCGCCACCTCTGACGTCCCGGCTGCCGAGCGCCGCTGGGCGGAGCAATTCTCTTACGAAACGGAGTGCCCCGAATGCCACGGCGCGCGACTCAATCGCGAGGCGCTGGCCTACAAATTTGACGACAAGAACATCTACGAACTCGCGTCGATGGAGATTTCCTCACTCTACGAGTGGCTCGACGGGGTGGAGGAACGGCTCTCGACGAAGAACCGCGCCATCGCCGTGGAAATCCTGAAGGAACTGCGCACGCGCTTGCGCTTCCTGCTTGACGTGGGACTCGACTACCTTTCGCTCTCGCGCTCCACGATGACGTTGTCGGGCGGCGAGAGCCAGCGCATCCGACTGGCGACGCAGATTGGCTCGCAACTGGTCAATGTGCTCTACATCCTCGACGAACCGAGTATCGGTCTGCACCAGCGCGACAACGTGCGCCTCATCAGTTCGCTCAAAGCGCTCCGCGACATCGGCAATACGGTCATCGTCGTAGAGCACGACAAGGACATGATGCTTGCCGCCGACTACATCGTCGACATGGGACCGCGCGCCGGCCGACTTGGCGGCGAAGTCGTCTTCCAAGGCACGCCCGAAGAGATGATGCGGAGCAACACCATGACGGCGCAGTACCTCAACGGCCAGCAGGCCATCAAGTTGCCCGCCACGCGGCGCAAGGGCAACGGCCACGCGCTCAAACTCACCGGCGCCTGCGGCAACAACCTCAAGAACGTCACGGTGAACTTCCCGCTCGGGACGCTTATCTGCGTGACGGGCGTATCGGGCAGCGGAAAGTCCACCCTCGTGAACGACACCCTCCTGCCCATCCTCTCGCAGAAGTTCTACAACTCCCTGCGCGCGCCGCTGGCCTACGGCAAACTGGACGGCATTTCGCACGTCGACAAGGTGGTCTCTGTGGACCAGAGCCCCATAGGCCGCACGCCGCGCTCCAATCCTGCCACCTACACGGGCGTATTCACCGACATCCGCGCGCTCTTCGTGGAGCTGCCCGAGTCGAAAATGCGCGGCTACAAGCCTGGCCGCTTCTCCTTCAACGTGCGCGGCGGACGCTGCGAAACGTGTGGCGGAAACGGCTACAAGACCATCGAAATGAACTTCCTGCCCGACGTCTACGTGCCCTGCGAGACGTGCCACGGCAAGCGCTACAACCACGAAACGCTTGAGGTGCGCTTCAAGGGCAAGAGCATCGCCGACGTGCTCGACATGACCATCAACCAGGCGGTGGAATTCTTTGAGAACGTCCCCAACATCCTCAACAAGATAAAGGTGTTGCAGGACGTCGGACTGGGCTACATCAAGTTGGGCCAGTCGTCGACCACCCTCTCTGGCGGCGAGAGCCAGCGCGTCAAGTTGGGCACGGAACTCTCCAAGCGCGACACCGGCCGCACGCTCTACATCCTCGACGAACCCACCACGGGTCTCCACTTCGAGGACATCCGCGTGCTCCTCAACGTGCTGAACCGCCTCGTGGAGAAGGGCAACACCGTCATCGTCATTGAGCACAACCTCGACGTCATCAAGGTGGCAGACTACATCATCGACATGGGACCCGAGGGCGGCAAGGGCGGTGGTACCGTCGTGGCGACCGGCACACCCGAGCAGGTGGTCGCTGCCGCAAAGGGCTACACCGCCAAGTTCCTTAAAGACGAGCTTGAGGCAGGGCAAAAGGAAGAACCGACAAAATAAAAATCATCTAATTCAATAATCTAAATCTCAACAAACATGTTCGAAGGACAACCCAAAGGGCTCTACGCCCTCGCTCTTGCCAATACCGGAGAGCGTTTCGGCTACTACACGATGTTGGCCGTCTTTGTACTTTTCTTGAAAGCCAACTTCGGCTGGGACGCCGGTACGGCCGGTGCTGTCTATTCCGGCTTCTTGGCTTTCGTTTATTTCCTTCCCCTCGTAGGAGGTATGCTCGCCGACAAAATCGGTTACGGCAAGTGCGTCACCACAGGTATTTTCGTGATGTTCACAGGCTACCTGTTGCTTTCCATTCCTGCCGGAGCCGGCGTGCCCGCCATGATTCTGATGTTCGGCGCTCTGGCACTCATCTGTGTCGGCACCAGCCTGTTCAAGGGTAACTTGCAGGTGATGGTCGGCAACCTCTACGACGCGCCCGAATTGCAGTCGAAGCGCGACTCCGCTTTCTCCATCTTCTACATGGCCATCAACATCGGTGCCCTCTTCGCACCCACCGCTGCCGTGAAGATTATGGACTTCGCGCAGAAGAACTTCGGCGCAACCCTCGCCGACTCCTACCACTACGCCTTCGG
Source organism: Bacteroidales bacterium (assembly GCA_030531095.1). Taxonomy (GTDB): domain Bacteria; phylum Bacteroidota; class Bacteroidia; order Bacteroidales; family Bacteroidaceae; genus Alloprevotella. Next base: position 1,092 of record JAUNOO010000085.1, on the reverse strand, counting down.
TGTAGCCTGCCTCTCGCTCGTCGTTTCCATCGCCATCTACTACGGCTTCAAGAAATCGTTCGCCCACGCTGACTACAACGCCAAGACCAAGGCAACTGCCACCGGCAGCACCGAGCCCGAACTCTCCCCGAAAGAAACCAAGGACCGCATCGTGGCACTCTGCCTCGTCTTCGCCGTGGTCATCTTCTTCTGGATGGCATTCCACCAGAACGGCCTCACCCTCACGCTCTTCGCTGAAGAATACACCGCCACAAGCAGCTTCGGCCTCGAGAGCATGATGTTCGACGTGAGCAACTTGCTCCTCTGCATCGTCATCATCTACGCCCTCTTCTCCCTCTTCGAGAGCAAGACCAGCAAGGGCAAGACCATTTCGGGCGTCATCATCCTGGCGTGCATCGTTGCCCTCGGCTACAAGTACGTTTCCGTTTCTCCCGAAGGCATTGCCGTTGAGGCTCCCATCTTCCAGCAGTTCAACCCCTGCTTCGTAGTAGGTCTCACCCCCGTTTCCATGGCCATCTTCGCCTGGTTGGCAAAGAAGGGCAAAGAACCCTCTGCGCCCCGCAAGATTGGACTCGGTATGCTCGTTGCCGCCTGCGGTTTCATCGTGATGACCCTCGGCTCAATAGGCATTTCTGAGGGCGACCGCGTTTCCCCCAACTGGCTCATCTCCACCTACCTCATCCTCACCTTCGGCGAGTTGCTTCTCTCCCCGATGGGCATCTCCTTCGTGTCGAAGGTGGCACCTCCCAAGTACAAGGGTCTCATGATGGGTGGTTGGTTTGTCGCCACTGCCATCGGTAACTTCCTCGTTTCCATCCCCGGCTTCCTCTGGGGCAAGGTGCCCCTCGTGGTTGTTTGGGGCGTACTCGTGGGACTCTGCCTCCTCTCTGCGCTGTTCATCTTCTCCATCATGAAGCGTCTGGAAAAGGTTTGCTGACAAATCCGCTCCACCTATAATATTCCGCACAGATAGCGGAAGGACACAGAATAGGGCGTGCCGTTTTACCTTCGGCACGCCCTATTCATTGTTTATTTAGGGGAACGATATACCTGTTGTCCTCGTGCAAATTATTGGCACATAAATGGGCTATG
>JAUNOO010000084.1 GCA_030531095.1 Bacteroidales bacterium | reverse complement strand
TTGAGTGAATCCGTGTGATATTTCCATTCAGGGACAACTTGTATATCGTTCCCTTTGTTTTGTGTGGAGCGCCTTTCGGGTTTCCACTTTGGATTTTGCAGAAAATATAAGGTTGGCGTAGCAGTTGTATTGGGGTGGAGACAGAAAGGGACATCAGATTTTCTTCCCCAACTGGTAAGCCTCGTCCATAAATTGGCTTTGCTTCACGCCGCCCTTGCGCCCCATGCCGATGGCCTTGACGCTGCCGCGCTCAGTGGGATTGGGCAGGCACATCACGAAACCGCGCAGGCCGTTGATGGCGTAGTCGGCCGTGCTTTCGGCAGGGTCGGCGCAGGCGGTGATGTAGAAGAATTCCTTGTCCTTGATGTCCATGAAGCGGCTGAAAGTGCGGTCGATGAAAGTCTTCATCTGTCCCGTTATGTTCATGAAGTAGACTGGGCTGGCCAGTACGATGATGTCAGCCTCCACCAATTTGTCCACGAGCATGGGCGCATCGTCTTGCGCCACGTGGGCAGAGTCGCCCGTGCGCTGCTCGTCCGCTTCCGTGAAGTAGTTGATGTTGTAGTCGGCAAGGAAAATTTTCTCGACAATGCCGCCTGCCTCTTCTGCACCGCGGGCAAACTCGTCGCAGAGCAAGTCGGTGTTGCCGCCCTTGCGCGGACTGCCCGAAATGATGAGGACTTTCTTGTGCGCCTTCTGGATATGGGACGTCTCCGAAAAGTTGATGTGGTAATTGGGCATCTCAGCCTCCGCCTTTTCTTGGTTTGAAGAACAGGACGCGAGCGGCAAAGCGAGGAGGCAGATGAGAGAGAGGAACTTGGAAACAGAGGAAATGGATTTTAGCATAGGGAAATAGGGGTGTTTGAGGGGTTAATTTTGAGAGTGGGGGTACTGTTCATTGACTGCCTGACTTATAAAGCTGTGGCAGATGTTGGGATTTCATTTTGAGGTTGCGGGGACGTGATTGGCCATAATGGGCGTGAGGAATGCGTCGAAGGCCGTGCCCCATACGTCTGCGCTGCGCCCTGTGCCGTAGCCGTGGGGATAACCCTCAAGAATGAGTGTCTGCACATCACTTCCTGCCTCGCGGACAGCAGTGGCGTTCTGGCTGAACTGTCCGGCAAAACCGTCGCGCGTTCCCCAACAGTAGAAGGCGGGTGGCAAGTTGGCAGCTTGGAGCGTGCTGACGTCGTTCATCGACACGCTCAGGCGGCCGTAGAATGAATAAATCATGCCGATGGCGCAAGCTGAGACTGGCACTTCGTCGAGCGCGTCGGGGCGGTAGTCGGCATCGAGGGATGAAGCGTTACGGAGGTCGCGCCAGTTGAGCAGTACTTCTCCGTTGAGGATGCCGCCAGCCGAGAATCCTACCAGAGCGATGTTGTCGGGGTGGATGTTGTAGTCGTCGGCGTGCGCACGCACATAACGTATGGCACGCTGTAGGTCGGTGGCGCTCTCCAGCATGGTATAGGGCGAAATGCGGTAGTTCACGACGAAGCATTGGTAGCCCATCTGTGTGAGCATATTGGCCACGTCGTAGCCCTCTATCTGCACACTGCGGAAAAGGAATGCACCGCCCGGGCAAATGATGACTGCGCCCTTCGGGGTGGTGTTGGCATCCACGGTGAAGACTTCGATGTTGGGGATGAAGTCCTCGCCGTCCGAGTTTTGGGCTTCCGTCGTCACCGTCGGAATGTTATCCTTATACCAAAGATTGACCGTGCCGCTCATCGGTGCTTCGCCGTTTATGGTGGGGGCAGCGGTGGACGTGCCAGCGTCTTCGTTGCTGTCGGTGGCGTTCTGTTCGTTCCATTGTTCGTTGATGAGGTCAATCCACGTCTGTACGCCACTGACCGACCCCGTCGTGCCGAGGCCTTCGAGGTGGGCGGAATGGGGCGTGAGGTCTACAATTTTCTGTAGCGTCTCGTCGCGATAGGTCGCTGCGTATGTGCAGAAGGGCACAATCGTTTTACCTTCAAAATTGTATGTTTCGGCAAACGTGGAGATAATCATTGGTGCCGTGTGCCACCATACCGGACAGCCGATGAATATCACGTCGTAGTCGTCGATGTTTTCCACTTCTCCCGCAATGGCGGGGCGTTCGTCGTTGTCGCGTTCGCGGCGGGCTACGTTTGTGCACTCGGTGTAGTCGGTGGGGTAGGGCGTAGAGGGCTCAATGCGGAACAGGTCGCCGCCAGTTATGCGCTGGATTTCTTCCGCCATCCTCTGGGTCGTGCCGCCCCAGGAAAAATAGGCAATCAATACTTTCTTTCCGCCAAAATATGAGGCGGTTGAATCGGTGGTTTCAGAATTGGCGGGAATGGGGTCGTCGGCAGTGGAGCAGGCCATGCAACCCAGAAAGGTGGCGAAGCAGGCCAATATGGTTAAGATTTTTTGAGTCATGGTGTTTATATTATTTCTTCTCTTCCGAAATCCGTTTCAGATTTGGGCGGTCGGTGTGGAGGTAGGCTTTCCTTTTTTCGTCGAGCGACATGTTGAAGAATCGCTGTTCCTTGTCGAGGGCGCGGATGCGTGCCATCTCGTCGTCGGAGAGGGCGAAGTCGAAGATTTCGATGTTTTCCTTGATGTAGTCGGGGTTGGACGCGCCGGGGATGACAGAGAAGCCCTCCTGGATGTGCCAGCGCAGGATGACTTGGGCAGGCGTTTTGCCGTGGGCTTGGGCAATGTCCTTGATGACGGGGTCTTTGAAGAGCGTGCCGTTGCTCATGGCACCGCCGAGGGGGAACCAACATTCTACCTGGATGCCCCAGGGCTTGATTTTGTCGCGCATGGCACGGCGCTGGGCGTAGGGGTGACACTCCATCTGGAGCACGGCAGGCTTGACGCGCGAGGAGTCCATGATGAGTTGGAACACTTCGTCGCTCGCGTCGAAGTTGCTGATGCCGAGGGCGCGCACTTTGCCCATTGCGACGGCTTTTTCCATGTCCTTCCACGCCCCGACGAAGTCGCCTACGGGTTGGTGGACGTAGAGGAGGTCGATGTAGTCGAGTTGCATGCGTTCGAGCATTTCGTCGATGGCCTTGAGCGTGACGCCCTCGCCGTATTCGGTGGGCCAGAGTTTGCTCGTAATCCAGATTTCCTCGCGTGGAATGCCGCTCGCCTTCACGGCGCGTCCCACTCCTGCCTCGTCCTGATAGGCGTGGGCGGTGTCGATGTGGCGGTAGCCCGCGCGGAGCGCCGTGAGGCACGACTGCTCACAGACCTCGTCGGAGGGCTGGAGGAATGTGCCGAGTCCGAAGCGCGGCATGAGGATGCCGTTGTTGAGCTGCACCATCGGCACGTCGTGGGTGGTAGTGCCGAGGTCCTGCGCGGTGACGGACGTGCCCGAGAGGGAGAGGAGAGAGATGAACAGAGGGAACAGTTTCTTTTTCATAATGCGGTAGTGTTTGATGATTTTCGGTGCAAAGTTACGGCGGCGTGGGCAGGGCGGTCTTACCAAAAATGCAGAAGGATATGCGTTTTTTTCGGAATCGTGCGGTGGGGGAGGGTATAAAACGGCGATACACCGCCTGCGGATGGTTTCCACAGGCGGTGTATCGCCTAATAATATATATAGGAGTGGGAATGTGCTTGCAGTCTACTCTGTGCGTCCTCACTTGTGGCGTGCCGGAGCGGGAATGCGGCGCAGGGTGAGGCCCACGTCGTGGATGCCCGGCAGGGGCGAGTGGCGCATGGCGTGGTTGACGCGGTAGAGGAGCGTCTGGCCGGCGCGGAGGTGGAGCGTGTCGATGGGGAAGTCGTATTGCAACAGCGAGAGGCCGCGGCCCGTCATGTCGCTGTGGTTGTCGGCGCGCGTCAGGGCGAAGGTGAGCGTGTCGGTCTGCACGAGCGTTGCGGTTGGGAGGGCGGGCTGATTGTTGCTGTTTGCTGAATCAGTGGCAGACGAATTGTGCGCCGCATAATCGGCTGCCGAAGTTGCAGAATCTGTGGGCGAAGCCTCAGCGGGCGGGGGTAGGAGATGACGCTCCACCGTCATTACGATGTCGGTGTAGGGGTAGGGATGCGCCTTCGAGAGCCGCAGGCTCAGCGTGGCGATGTAGGTGCCGCCGGTCTGGAGCGTGTCGACGGGGAACTGGAGCGTGTCGTCGTCCCAGCCCGCCTCGGGAAGGGTGCGGAAGGCCGTGGACGTCACGTTCTCGTCGCACGCCGTGAGGATGGCGGAGAGGGCGAGGACTATCGTCGGCAAAAGGGCAGAGAGGCTGCGCATGGGCTGGAGGCGTGTGGAGCGTGAGGGGGACTTTATTGCTGCGGCCTGCCTTCGGCTGCGGGACGCTGGCGTTCGCCGCCTTCGCCCTCACGGCGCGGACGGTCGCCGCCCTTGGGACGGTTGTTGTTGCCGCCGTTGCCCCTGGCTTGTCTGTCGCCTGCGGGGCGCTGGTCGTCGCGCTGCTGACGCTGCTTTTTCTTCTTGTTCTTGTTGCGCTTCACCTTGTCGAAGCGGGTCAGGTCGTCTTGCTCGGCGAGGTCGACGTGGCGCACGGGTGCCGCCTTCTCGTTCTCGTCGAGGCGGAGCGGTTTTTCGCCCTGCTTGTTGAGTTGGATGACCTCGAGGGCGCGGGCGGCGGGAATCGTCACCACGTTCACGGCGAGGCGCTTGTCGGTGCTGTAGGACACTTCGCCGGCGAGGATATCGGCCTTGAAGAAATAGTAGGTGCTGTCGGCGGTCTCCAACTGTATGTCGCGTGCGGGCAATTTGCGGGCGGCTTCGACGTAGGTGTCCACCTCATAGTTGAGGCAGCACTTCAGTTTGGCGCACTGGCCCGCCAGTTTCTGCGGGTTGGGCGAGATGTCCTGATAGCGCGCGGCGGCAGTGGAGACGGAGTTGAAATTCTTCATCCAGGTGGCGCAGCAGAGTTCGCGGCCGCAGGGACCGATGCCGCCGATGCGTCCTGCCTCCTGGCGCGCGCCAATCTGTCGCATTTCGATGCGGACGTGGAAGGCGTCGGCAAGGACTTTGATGAGTTTGCGGAAGTCGACGCGGGCATCGGCGATGTAGTAGAAGATGGCCTTGTTGCCGTCGCCCTGATATTCCACGTCGCCTATTTTCATGTCGAGCTCCAGTTCTTTGGCAATCTGGCGCGAGCGAATCATCGTCTCCTGCTCGTGCGACTTGGCCTCCTCAAACTTTTCGAGGTCGGCGGGTCGCGCTTTGCGGTAGATGCGTTTGATTTCGGTGCCCGCCTTGAGGTTGGCCTTCTTCATCTGGAGTGGCACGAGTTGCCCCGTGAGGGTGACTACGCCGATGTCGTGTCCCGGCGAAGCCTCCACCGCCACCATGTCGCCCTTCTCGAGCGGGAGGTGATTGTCGTTGCGGAAGTAGCCTTTGCGCGTATTCTTGAACTGCACCTCGACGAGGTCGGTGAGCTGGGCGTTGCCCGGCACGTCCGCCAGATAGTCGTAGGTGTTGAGCTGCTTGTTTTGCCTGCCGCACCCTTTGGCGCAGAAGCCGCGCAGGCAACCGTCTATTTTGAAATCGAGATTCATTTGTGAGATGTCAGTGGGTTGAAAATATATGTGGTCTCTCCCTCTCCCGCCGTTGCGTGGGAATTGTCGCGGCAGGAGCGGGCGGAGTGTTTACTGTTTGAGCAGCACAATCATCTTGAGGGCGAAGTCGAAAAAGACCATTCGCGGGTTGACGTTCTGGGCGATGTCGCGCTGGGCGGCAGAGAGTTCGTCCATGATGCCGATGACGTTGCGCTCGTTGACGAAGCGGGCGAAGTTGACGGCAAAGTCCGCCTCTTCGCGGTTCATGTAGTTGAGTTCGGGGCGGCGGAAGTTGTAGATGAAGTTTTCGCGGATGAGCCTCTGGCAGTAGTCGAGAAAATTCTTCTGCCGCTCGCGTCCCCATGCCGATACGCGCTCCGACCACTCGTGCATATCTCTGATTTTGCGCATGTAGCTGAGCCGCATGAGGAGCTTGAACATGTCGAAGAACATGGCGCTGTCCTCGTTCACCCGCAGTTGCTGGCGCGCCTTCGTGTAGCTGCCGCCGCTCTGGTGTGCTACCAGTTTGGCGTCCTCGGCTTGCAGGGCATGGCGTTGCAGGAGTGCCTGCTCGATTTCCGCCTCCGATAGCGGTCTGAACTCGACGCGCTGCGTGCGGCTTACAATCGTTGTCAGGAGTTGCTCGGGGTGGTTGGAGACGAGGAGGAAGACCGTTTCCTGCGGCGGTTCTTCCAGAATTTTGAGCAACTTGTTGGCGGCGGACTGGTTCATCTGTTCCGGCAGCCAGATAATCATCACCTTGTAGCCCCCTTGGTTTGCCTTCAAGCTGAGTTTGCGGAGAATGGCTTCGCTCTCGCCCACACCGATGATGGCCTGCTGGTTTTCCACCCCGATACGCGACAGCCACGTGAGGCTGTCGAAGTAGGGCGACTCCGTCAGCAGTTCGCGCCACTCCGAGAGGTATTGGTCGCTCACAGCGTCGCCCGACTGCCCCTTCTGCTTGAAGACGGGGAAGACGAAGTGGAGGTCAGGGTGCACCAACTTCGCCGTCATGCGGCACGACTTGCAGGTGCCGCAGGGCGCGCCGTCCACGGGATTCTGGCACAGCAGTGCCGACGCGTACGCCAGCGCCATTGGCAACTTGCCGCTCCCTTCAGGACCCGAGAAGAGTTGGGCGTGGGGCACACGTCCTTCAGTGAATTGCCGCTTGAGCAGCGCCTTCACCTCGTCCTGACCTATGACATCGGCGTATTGCATTTGGAGCTTGGTTCAGAAAAAAGTTTTTTGCGCGCAGCGACCGTCTCAGAACACTTGCGGGGCAATCTGTGCGATGCTGTCCACTGCCGAAACCGTATAGAAGTGCAGGCTCGGCACGCCGTTGGCGATGAGTTCCTTGCACTGCGCCACACACCATTCTATGCCCAGTGCCTTGGCCTCCTCGTCGGTTTTGCACTTCACCGCCTCCGCTGCCAGTTCCTGCGGAAAGTCGCAGTGGAACGTCTTGGGCACGGTCTGCAACTGCGAGAGCTTGGCGAACGGCTTGATACCCGGAATGATGGGCACCGTGATGCCAGCCTTGCGGGCGCGCTCCACGAAGTTGAAGTATGCCTTGTTGTCGTAGAAAAGCTGCGTCACGGCGTATTCCGCGCCCAGCTCCACCTTGCGTTTGAACCACTCGAAGTCCGTGTCGAGGTTGAGCGCTTCCTCGTGCTTCTCGGGGTAGCACGCCACGCCGTAGCTGAAAGGTTTGCCCGGCACCTTGATGGGCGAGCCGTCCACAAATTCGCCCGCGTTGAAGCGGTTGATTTGTTCCTGCAACTCCGTCGTGTGGCTGTATCCGTCCTCCGTCGGCTTGAAGTAGGCGTCCTCCTTGGCCTTGTCGCCGCGGAGCACCAGCAGGTTCTCTATGCCGAGAAACTGGAGGTCGAGCAGCACGTACTCCGTCTCCTCGCGGGTGAAGCCCGAACAGAGGATGTGGGGCACAACGGGAATGTGGTATTCCTGCTGAATGGCAGCCGCCACAGCCACCGTACCTGGGCGGCGGCGCAGACGGGAGCGCTGCATGAGGCCGTCGCCGAGGTCTTTGTAGACATACTCGGAGCGGTGGGTCGTAATGTTGATATATTTAGGGCCAAAAGGCATCAGGCGGTCAATGGTACGCTTCAGGTTGTCGATGCCCGTGCCCTTGAGCGGGGGAAGCACCTCGAACGAGAAGGCGGTTCCCGTTTCCGCGGCGATGAGTTCGGTTATTTTCATGACTAATGCATACAAGTTTAGGAAGCAAAGTTACAAAAGCTGAGGGGAAAGACAAAATTATAGGCTCGCTTTTTCGGAACAGCGCGGCGGCAGGCAGGGGATGAGGAGGCGTAGGGCAAGCGGCAAGCCGACAAATGGCGCTGCGGCAGATAGGCCTTCGGCGGTTTGTTCTAATTTATGTTAAGTGATTTTTATTTTCATTCGTGCAAGTCGGGAGAATAGTCAGAAAAGCGGTATATTTGCCCAGTTGAAACCGCTTTTCCCAGTCCCTCTCCCAGAGTGTCTAATCGGTTTATAAAGTTCTTGAGGGGAGGCGCGAAATACAGTCTGGCAGGCGGTGCATGAAAAAGATTAATGGATTGCGTGCGGTGCAGTCCGTCTCCATCCCACTCTGGAAACCTAATTTATAAACACGAATTATATGCATAAACTAACACTCCTAATGGCCTCATTCCTGCTGACCGTCTCGGCAGCGAATGTACAGGCCGACGTCATTGGTCTGAAGACCAGCAAGTCCGCTGGCGAGACGCTGACCCTGGCGCTCAACAACGGCGTGTCGGCGCAGCTGGCATGGAGCAGCGGCGACACGGAGACCGTCACGTTCGACGGCTACCCCACGACCGTTACCGTTGTGTCCGACTCGCTCACCATCACCGCAGACGACGGCGCCATCACGCGTTTCTACGCCCCTTCCGACGGGCTGGTCAGCCTCACCACCTCCGGTGCCACGGCGCTCACGAAACTCATCGTGCCCTGCAACAGCCTCACCTCGCTCAGCCTCAACAGCAACACGGCGCTCACCGAGCTCAACTGCCAGGCCAACGCCCTGACCGAGCTTTCCATTTCCTCGTGCCGCTCGCTGCAGGTGCTCAACTGCGCCCAGAACCAGCTCAGCAGCCTCATCTTCTCGGGTCCCACGACCATCACGTCGCTCATCTGCGCGGACAACCAGCTTGACTCGCTCCGCTACCAGACAAGCCTGCGCAGCCTCAAGTCGCTCTGGTGCCAGAACAACGCCATCCGCACCATCAACCTGCGCAACTCCGCCGACCTCCGCTCGCTCGTGGCATCCTCGAACGCGGTGACGACGATGACGCTGCGCAGCATGCCCTGCCTGACGGATGTTTGGGTGGACAACAACTCGCTCAAGACGATTGACTTCTCGTCAGGCGCGCCCGCCCTCCAGTACGTCAGCGTCAACGACAACGCGCTGACCAACATCGAGTGGGACGCCGACTGCAGCGAGTCTCTCGGCCACTTCTACGCCCAGAACAACGCGCTCTTCTTCAACTCCTTCCCCACGCCGTCCGACAGCCGCGTGGCAGTGCTCGAGCCGCAGGAGAGCTTCTACCTCTTCGACGCTGTGAACATCAACGAGTCGGTAGACCTCTCCGATTACATGTCGCAGACGGGCTTCGGCAGCACCTCGCGCAAGACCTACGTGCTCACCAACGGCGCGGGCGAGACGCTGACGCGCAGCACCTCGGGCGACTACTACAACACGTCGACGACGTGGACATTCTACACGGCGCAGACTGACGTGACGATGGCAGTGACGGCAGCCGCCTACGGCATGACGCTCTACGTCCAGCCCTTCGACGTTGTCGACCCCACGGGCATCAGCGACGTGACGGTAGCCGGCGGCATGAGCCTC
>JAUNOO010000083.1 GCA_030531095.1 Bacteroidales bacterium | reverse complement strand
CAGAGCTTTTGAAAAATATCCCTGTGATACTTCCTCAAAAGCTCAGGACTAATTTTCAAAAGCTCAGGACTAATTTTTGATGGCTTACTGTTCTACTTACAAAGATACGTTCTGCGCGCAATGGGGACACCAATAAAAGAGGGGTCATCTTCCAAAAAAATGACGAAGATGACTACAAGATAACAGGGGGAAAGGGGGAGTGATTACTCGTCGAGCAATCTGAACGTGAGGCGGTGGTAGGGCGAAGCGCCGTGCTGGCGAATGCCTTCGCGGTGGACGGCTGTGGGGTAGCCGGCGTTGCGGTCCCAGCCGTAGTAGGGATATTCTTGGTGGAGGCGCAGCATGTAGTCGTCGCGATAGGTCTTGGCGAGGATGCTGGCGGCAGCGATGGAAAGGTATTTGGCATCGCCTTTGACGATGGTGGTGTGCGGCACGAGGGAGCCGGGCAGGAAGGTACCGTCTTCTGAATAGGGTTTGAAGCGGTTGCCGTCCACGATGATGAACTGCGGCCGCACGGTGAGCTTGTCGAGGGCGCGGTGCATGGCGAGGATGCTGGCGTTGAGGATGTTGATTTCGTCGATTTCGGCGGGCGTGACTACACCTACCGCCCACGCCACGGCGTCGCGCTCAATCTCTTCGCGGAGCGCGTAGCGACGGCGGGCGGTGAGCTGTTTGGAGTCGTTGAGCGCGGCGTTCTGATAACCGGGTGGCAGGATGACGGCGGCGGCATAGACGCTGCCTGCCAGACAACCGCGACCGGCTTCGTCGCAGCCTGCCTCGACGAGGCCTTCCTTATTATATATGGTCTCCAGCATGACGGACTTAAATGCTGACCGCTGTGCCCGAGGCGACAACCATCAGCATGGAGTTGCTCTGGCCCACGGTTTCGTAGTCGAGGTCTATGCCCACAACGGCGTTCGCCCCCATTTTCGCAGCGCGCTCAGAGAGTTCGCTGAGGGCAGTTTCCTTCGCCTTAATGAGCACTTCCTCATAGCTGCCGGAGCGTCCGCCGAAGAAATCGCGGATGCTGGCGGCGATGTCGCGGAGGGCGTTGGCGCCAATGATGGTTTCGGCGGTGACTATGCCATGATACTCCTTAATGGGGTGTCCTTCGATTGTGGGAGTGGTGGTAAGTAACATATCGGGTTAGTTTTGGGATTGCAGTATGGATGGAATAAAGTTGATTTTCTCCGATTTCATCGGAGATTTTAGGGTTGGCGCGTCAGGTCAGAACATTTTCCGCACGCGCTCAATGCCAGCCACGAGGGCGTCGATTTCCGCCTTGGTGTTGTAGAGCGCGAACGAGGCGCGCGCCATGCCTTCTACGCCGCAGCGTGCCATGAGGGGCTGGGCGCAATGGTGACCCGTGCGAATGGCGATGCCGAGGCGGTCGAGGAGCGTGCCGAGGTCGAGGGGGTGGATGTCGCCCACGTTGAAAGCGATGACGGCGTCCTTCTGGCGGGCGCGGCCGTAGACTTTCAAGCCCTCAATCTGCTGCATTTGCTCCATGGCGTAGCGCGTCAGTTCCTGCTCGTGGGCGGCAATGGCGTCCATGCCGAGGCTTTCCACGTAGTCAATGGCGACTGCAAGGGCGTGGGAGCCGACATAATCGGGCGTGCCCGCCTCGAACTTATAGGGCAGGCGCTCGTAGGTGGTATGCTCGAACGTGACGCGCGAAATCATTTCGCCGCCTCCCTGATAGGGCGGCATCTGCTCCAGCAGTTCCTCGCGGCCGTAGAGTACGCCGATGCCGGTGGGACCGTAGATTTTGTGGCCGCTGAAGGTGAGGAAGTCGCAGCCGAGTTCCTGCACGTCGACCTTGAAATGGGGGATGCTCTGCGCACCGTCGACGAGGAAGTAGGCACCGTGGGCGTGGGCTACTTCTGCCATTTGGCGCACGGGGTTGACCGTGCCGAGGACGTTGCTGACGTGGGCGGCGCAGACGAGGCGCGTCCGCTCGCTGAAGAGTGCGGCGTAGGCGTCGAGGTCGAGGTTGCCCTCGTCGTCCATGGGGATGACCTTGATGACGATGCCCTTGCGCTCGCGAAGGAGTTGCCAGGGCACGATGTCGCTGTGGTGCTCCATGACGGAGAGGATGACTTCGTCGCCCTCATGCAGAAAGGCTTCGCCGAAACTGGCTGCCACGAGGTTAAGGCTCTCGGTGGTGCCGCGGGTGAAGAGGATTTCGGCGGTGGAGCGGGCGTTGATGAAGGCGCGGACGCGTTCGCGGGCGGCTTCGTGGAGGTCGGTTGCCTGCTGGGAAAGGAAATGCACGCCGCGGTGGACGTTGGCATTGGTGGAATAGTATTCGTCGGTGATGGCCTCAACGACGCAACGCGGCTTCTGGGTGGTCGCAGCGTTGTCGAGGTACACAAGCGGCTTGCCGTAGATTTCACGCCCCAAGATGGGGAAGTCGCGGCGTATGTCTTCTATATTGTAGGGCATGGCGTTTGGAATATCGGGTGGGAAATTTCGGAGAACCGAGTGAAAAGCCGAGGTAAGGGCGGTTCAATGGCACATGGCGCAGTCGCGGCACTTCGACAACTGACCGCGGAAGCGGAGATCGACGAGGTGGGAAAGGCGGTCGCGCAGGTGTTCGAGCGTGACGCGCTGGAGCACGTCGTTGATGAAGGCGTGCTGGAGGAGGAGACGTGCCTCTGCCTCGGGTATGCCGCGCTGTCGCATATAAAAAAGGGCGGTTTCATCGAGTTTTCCGATGCTCGAACCGTGGTTGCACTTCACGTCGTCGGCATAGATTTCGAGCATGGGCTGCGAGAAGGCGCGCGCCGTGGGCGAGGCGCAAATGTTGGCGTTGGTCTGCTGCGACTCGGTCTGTTGGGCGTCGCGCTGGACGAGCACTTTGCCGGCGAAGGCGCCCACGCTTTGGCCGTCGAGGACGTACTTGTAGAGGAGGTCGCTGGTGCAGCCCGCCGCGGCGTGGTCGACGAGGATGTTGTTGTCCACGCGCTGGTTGCCGTCGGCAATGACGGCGCCGTTGGCGGCGGTGGCAGCGCCCGGGCCGAGGAGGCGGAAGTCGAGCTGGTTGCGCGTCTGGCCGCAGGTAAGCATGATGCCGTTGTAGCTGACGCGGCTGCCGGCTTGCTGCTCGGCGTAGACGTTGTTGAAGCGGGTGTTCACGGCACTTGTTTCCTCGATGGAGTAAAGGTCAATTTTCGCCATTTCATCGGCAAATACCTCCACCACTTGCGTGGTCAGGAAGTGCTGTTCGCCGAAAGCATGGTCGCAAAAGAGGATGGTGGCCTCAGCGCCGCGCCCCGCTACGACGAGGATGCGGCGGTTGGACATGAGGTTGCCGCCGGCGGCGGAGATGTTGACCAACTGGATGGTGTGCTTGAGGCGCACGCCGTCGGGGATATAGACGAGGATGCCGTCCTGCACGAGCATGGTGTTGAGGGCGGTCACGCCGTCGTAGTTTTTTCCTGCCGCCAAGTGGTAGAATTTCGCGATGAAATCGGGCATTTTCTGCGCGGCGTCGCACAGCGAAGTCACCACCACGCCGTCGGGCAGAGGGGCGGTGCACGCCGTTGTGGGCGGCACGACGTCGTTGATGACGAAGTAGAGCGAGGTGCTCAAGTTGGGCACGCCGCAGCGATAGGTGTCGTAGGGATTTTCCTCCGCCAGGACGCGGCGCAGATTCAAGCCGTAGTCGGGGGCGAAGGCGGACGGCACGTCGCAATACTTGTAGCGTTCCACCTTCGTCGTGGGCAGGCCGTGACGCTCCAACGCTTCTGCCGCAGCTTTGCGGCAGGCATTGAGCGGCGCACAGCTTCCTGCGTCGAACAAGGCGCGCTCGGTGCGGAAGAGGTCGAGGTATTGTCTTTCGCTCTGCATATCGCTACTCATCTTTCAACTCATTTTTAATCCAGTCGAAGCCGCGCTCCTCGATGGCGTAGCCGAGGGAGGCGTCGCCCTCCTTGACGATGCGGCCGCCGACGAGCACGTGGACGAAGTCGGGCTTGAGGTAGTCGAGCATGCGCTGGTAGTGGGTGATGACCATGGCGCTCGTCTTGGGCGTGCGGAACATGTTGAAACCTTCTGCCACAATGCGCAGGGCGTCCACGTCAAGGCCGGAGTCAGTCTCGTCGAGAATGCTGAAAGTGGGCTCGAGTACCGCCATCTGGAAGATTTCGTTGCGCTTGCGCTCGCCGCCGCTGAAGCCTTCGTTGACGCCGCGGCTCATGAAATGGGCATCGAGCCCCACGAGTTTGCGTTTTTCTTTGAGCAGCTTCAGAAATTCGCCCGCAGGAATGGGCTCCTGACCGAAATACTTGCGCTTGGCGTTGACGGCGGCGCGCATGAAGTTGGTCATCGACACGCCGGGGATTTCGGTCGGTGCCTGAAACGACATGAAGATGCCCTCGTGCGAACGGTCTTCGGGGGGCAGGGCGAGGAGGTCCTTGCCGTTGAACGTGATGCTGCCTTCGGTGACTTCGTACTTGGGGTTGCCCACGAGGACGTTGCTCAACGTGCTCTTGCCGGAGCCGTTGGGGCCCATGAGGACGTGGACTTCGCCGTCGTTGATGGTCAGGTCGACGCCTTTCAGGATTTCTTTGCCTTCGACGGAGGCGTGCAGGTTCTTTATTTCAAGCATAGTTTATCTGTTTGCAAATGAGGAAAAGCCGGGTCGAGAATGATGACGTCGTCGCCCACTCGCATCGCCCGACAATTGAGGAGCAAAGTTATACATTTATTTTGGGGTATAGGGGCTTTCGGGCTAAAAATGTCATCGGGCAGACGGTTCGGAAAGCGACTGAGACTGGACACCACAAAAAACTCCCGCCCTGCGGACGAACCGTCGGGGCGGGAGTGTTATTTCGGGTTGAAAAACCTTATTTATCGAGGCGAAGCTTGCCGTCGGCGAAAGAGAGGTTGTAGGTCTTGCCTTTCTTCGTGGGGAAGGTCAACGTGTCGCTGCCGTAGCGCACAACGCAACGCTCGCCGCTGCCGGACGTGATGGTGGCGTTCTGCAAATGGCCGTCTTCCCACTTGATGTCGACCCCAAAGTTGCCGCGGGCGCGGAGTCCGCTCACGCTGCCTACGCTCCAGGCGTCGGGCAGGGCGGGAAGGAGGTCGATGCAGCCGGCGTGGCTCTGGAGGAGCATTTCGGTGACGCCTGCAGTTCCGCCAAAGTTGCCGTCAATCTGGAAGGGCGGGTGCATATCCCAAAGGTTGTCCGCCGTGCCGTTCTTGAGCAAGTTGCCGTAGAGCAGGTAGGAGTGGTTGCCGTCGTGGAGACGCGCCCACTGGTTGAGTTTCCACCCCATACTCCAGCCCGTTGCGCCGTCGCCGCGGTGTTCGAGCACGACGCGCGAGGCCTTTGCCAGTTCGGGCGTCGTGAGGGGCGAGATTGTTGAGCCGGGATGCAGACCGTAGAGGTGGTTGACGTGGCGGTGCTGGTCGTTGGGGTTGTCTATGTCGGTGCTCCACTCGAGCAACTGGCCATAGCGTCCAATGCTGTAGGGCACGATGTGGTCGTAGACGTCCTGCCACTGCTTTGCTTCCTCGGCGTCGACCCCAAGGGTCTTGGCGGCGTTGATGGCGCAGAGCAAGATTTCGCGGGCGACGGCGTGGGTGAAGGTCGTGCCCTGGTCGATGGGGCCGTGCTCGGGCGACGTACTCGGGGCGGCGGTATAACTGCCGTCAGGGCGGTGCCAGAGGAAGTCTTGCGTGAACTCGGCGCAGCCTTTGATGAGCGGATAGGCAGTCGTGCGGAGGAAGTCCTCGTCGCGCGTATAGTCGTAGTAGTCCCAGAGGTGGGTGGCGAGCCATGAGCCTGCCATCGGGTTGTAGTTCCAACTCATGTCCTGCCCTTCGAGCGGGGCGGTGAAACCAAAGATATTGGCAGAAATGCTGGCTGCCCATCCGCGTGCGCCCCAATATGATTTGGCCGTAACGCGACCTGGCTTTTCGAGGAGGCGTATAAAGTCGGTCAGGGGCTGGGCGCACTCCGATAGGTTGGTGGAAAGCGCGGGCCAGTAGTTCATCTGCAAATTGATGTTGTTGTGGTAGTCCACACGCCACGGGCCGTCGACATTGTTGTGCCAGATGCCTTGCAGATTGGCGGGCAGATTGCCGGGGCGCGAGGAAGCAATGAGGAGGTAACGACCAAACTGGTAGTAGAGGGCTTCGAGACTGGGGTCTTTTGCGCCCTGACGGTAGTTGGCGAGGCGCGCGTTCGTGGGAATGTCGGAAGTGGCGGGCGTGCCGAGGTCGAGCTTCACGCGACCGTAGAGCGCGGCGTAGTCCTCATAGTGGTTGCGCAGCAGGCGGGCGTAGCCCTTCTTGGCGGCCTTCTTCATCCAGTCGGCAGTCGTCTTGTCGGGGTCAACACCCACATAGGCCTTCGGGTCGGTGAAGTCGGGGGCGTAGTTGGGCTGGTAGTCGGTGTCGGCAGTGAGGAGGAAGACCACTTCATCTGCACCGTTCACGGCAAGCACACCGTCCTTGTTCTGCACAATACCTCCCGTCGGGATGGCTTTGATGCGCACCACGTACGCCATGCCGTTGTTGTCGAGGCGACCCGAGTAGCAGATTGCGTCAGTACCCTCGGCGGTGAACTGACCTTCGCCCAAGGGATTGGGCGTATAGGCAAGCCGCAAGTTCTGGCCTGCCTTCTTTGTGCTCTTGAAGCGCAGCACGAGGACGTTGTCGGGGTAGGACACGAAGGCGTTGCGCTCATAGGTGGCACCGGCGTAGTCGAAGCGCACCGTAGTCAGCGCCGAGTCGAGCGAGAGGGCGCGGCTGTAGCTTTTGATTTTGGTGGAGTCGACGCCTGTCTCGATAAGGAGTTCGCCCATAGTGGTGAAACTGCCGAAGCGGAACTCCTCTTCGCCGGTAGCCTCGTAGGGCACTTCGCTGTTGAAGTTCTGCCACGTGAGGGTTGAAGCCTTTTCGGTATCGCCGTCCGTGAAAGCCTGACGGATTTCGGGCAGAAGGTGAGCCGACTGCTTGTTGACGTTCCAATAGTGGGCGGCACCGGCGGCAGTGCCTTTGTCGTTGCCCTTACCCGTGGCAGGTCCGCCGCGCCACAGGGATTTCTCGTTGAGTGTAAGGCGCTCCACAGCCACCGAACCCATGACGTTCGCGCCGATGCTGCCGTTGCCGATGGGCAAGGAGCGGCGTTCCCATTCGGGGTCGGGATTGTTCATCGTGTCGCCGGCACGGACGGGCTTGTTGCCGTCGGTGTAGCGTTCGGGATGGCCTTCATACCACACCGACTTGCCGTTGAGCGTCGTCGGCGTGTCGAACCACACCCGCATTGCGCTACCCTGTGCGGCGGCAGGCGCGGCGAACAGCGCACTGAGGGCGGCGCATATCAGTCTCGACTTCTTCATAGTCAATCTCTCTTTTCAGATGGAACAGGGAAAGGGGTCAGAGCGCGTCCTTCTCGAACGCCTCCAGAATGCGGGCGGCAGTGTCCGCCATGACGTCGGCAGGCAGTTTGAGCTTGTCCTTGCGAAAATCCATATCGCCCTCGCTCTGCAGCGGAATCAGGTGGATATGGGCGTGGTTAACCTCCAGCCCCAACACCGCCATGCCCACCTTGCGGCAGGGGAACGCCTGCTTGATGGCCTTCGCCACGCGTTTTGCAAACACAGTCATAGCAGCCAGTTCCGCGTCGTCGAGGTCAAAGATATAGTCCACCTCGTGTTTGGGCACAACGAGCGTGTGGCCCTGAGCCAACGGGTTGATGTCGAGGAAAGCGTAGAACTTGTCGTCCTCGGCGCACTTGTATGACGGAATTTCTCCGGCAATGATTTTCGAGAAAATAGTCATTTGGGGATAAAGTTAGAGGTTATATATAATATTAGGTATAATATAGGCGTGCAGATAGACTTTATTTTAGAGGGGCAGCCCTATTACTTACTTTAGTTTACCACCATCCTTGAAAGCCTGACCTACCTTCTTGCCCAACTGCACATAGCCATGATGCACTGGGTCAAAGATGATGAGGTTCATCTTTTCGATATCAGGCTGACCATCCTCCGCGAGATACTTCTCGTCCACCACGATGTTCACAATCTCGGCAACGATGTAATAACCCGTTTCCGACTCGTCAATCTTCCTCGTGATGCGACACTCCATTGTCATCGGGAAGTCAGTAAATATCGGGGCATTCACATGCTCTGCCTTCACTACATTCCAACCTGTCTTCTCTATTTTGTTAGGCTCATTCTTGGCACTTACGATGCCCACATAGTCGGAAGCAACGAGAGTCTCGGCGGTAGCGAAAGCCACAGTGAACTCGCCGTCGCGGTTCAAGTTGGCAGTAGTCGCATGCGAGCCCATCGAAATCATTATCTCACCCATGTCCCACTGGCCGCCCCATGCCGCGTTCATTGCGTTCGGACGACCTTCATCATCATAGGTGCCAATAATCAGCACCGGTTGTGGGAGCAGCCACGGCTTTGCTTTGAAATTCTTCATACTGTTCTAATTATTTGGTATGCGACATCTCCATTGTTACAAACAATCAGCCCGACGTCACTTGCAGTCTGCCACTGCATTCAGGCTCCCACCGAAATGCTGAGGATTTCGAGATGGATGACGCCCTGCGGAATCTTCACTTCCACCACGTCGCCCACCTTCTTGCCCAGCAGTCCCTGAGCGATAGGGGTCGTCGAGGAGATTTTGCCCTCGCGGAGGTTCGCCTCGCTCTCGCTGACGATGGTGTACTTCATCACCATGTTGTTCTTGACGTTCTTCATCTCCACGGTCGAGAGGATTTGCACCACGTCGTTGCGCAGCTGAGAGGCGTCGATGATTTTAGCCGAAGCAATCGCCGCCTTGAGGTTGTTGATTTTCATTTCGAGCATGCCCTGTGCTTCCTTCGCGGCGTCGTATTCGCTGTTTTCGGAGAGGTCACCCTTGTCGCGTGCCTCCGCAATCGCTGCGGAAGCGGCGGGGCGCTCAATTGTTTCCATGTGTCTTAGCTGGGCTACCATTTTGTCGTAGCCCTCTTGGGTCATGTAAGCCATAATAAAATTGTTGTTAGTATTTACTTCTTCGATTTTGCAAGAACGTATAAAAACGGAAAGAACTCCTGCCCCATTGTAGCGGGAATCCTTTCTGACATTATGCGTTTCTGTTGAATTTTTTTGTTCTTCAAGGGCAAAGATACGCCTTATTTTCGACTGCGCAAAATTTTTGCCGAAAAATTGACCCGCGCCCCGACGCGGCTTTCCACTGCCGTCCGCGCCGGGAGCAGCAACGGGAAACGGCGGACGAGGAAAAAAGATACTGCCCCGTACGACTGAAACCCAGTCCCGAGAAATCTCCACTCGTACCCGCGCCTTTCAGTCCTACGCCAGTGCTTTTGAAAAATATCCCTGTGATACTCTCCAAAAGCTCAGGACTAA